>JBIOUT010000095.1:0-3028 GCA_044867365.1 Candidatus Eiseniibacteriota bacterium
GGAGGGGCCTGAGGCTGGCGAAGAAGTGGATGCCGGGAATGGCAGGGGCGAGCTGAGAGGTCCCGGGGAAGAGCCCAGACGCGGCCCCGGCCGGTCGATCCCTCGCGTGCCAGGATGGCGAGGTCGGGAGCAGAGTGAACGCGGGTGGGCCGGCCGGCGCCGGCAAGAAGTGGGCGCGAGAGGGGACGAGGTCAGCGGCCCACCAGACGAACCGCAGGAAGGCAGTGAGCCTCGAGAAGAAAGTCGTGGCCGAGATTCACTCGAGGGCGGGATGGAGCGTCGTCGCCGCGAAGGCCCTCGTCCGAGCCGCACCGGTCGCCGAGACCGCGTCGCGCATCGAGATCAGGGCGAGCGGCAAGATCGGTCTGGGCGCCGAGGTCGGAGCGGGCAAGAGGAATTCGAGCCGCGTGAGCCCTTCGATCGCCCGGAGCCCGCCGAGCGCTCAGAACCCTTCGACCGGCCGCAACCCTTCGAGCGCCCACTACCCTTCGGGCACCGGGATGAAATGGAGCGCGATGAGTTCGCCCGTCCCGGTGCGATGGAGGCGCCGGCTTCGGAGGACGTGAGCTCGATCGAGCGACAGCCCGCTTCGGATGAGCGAGCTCAGCCCTCCGTTCAGCGTTTCGGGCGGGGACGCCGCGGGCGGAGTGGACGAGGCGGCGAGGACGCGCCTCCCTCCAAGCCGGAACCGGAGGCGACCGCCGTCGATGAGCGCCCGGCAAGCGATGAATGGCAGGCGAAGAAGGGCGACGAAGAGCGGCCGGTACTCGACTTCATCGGGAGAGCTCCTGCGCCCCGCCAGGCGGCGAAGCAGCGCAGGCGGCGGCGCTAGCCGAAGGTGAGTTCGAGCTCCCCGAACCGCTTTCCGCCCCCGGCCGACCGCCGAGTTTTCGAGGAGATCGCCGGGCTCGCCACCGAAGCGGTCAACCCGCGCAGCACCGATCTCGATCGTCTCTCGACTCCCCAGATTCTGGCTCTCATCAACGATGAGGATCAGACCGTCGCCGCCGCCGTGCGCCGAGAGATCGACGCCATCGCGCGCGCGGTCGAGCTCACCGTTGCGAGGCTCGGTCAAGGAGGACGACTCTTCTACGTCGGCGCCGGCACTTCCGGCCGACTGGGCGTCCTCGACGCCGCCGAGTGTCCTCCCACCTTCGGCACTCCACCGCATCTGGTTCAGGGCGTGATCGCCGGCGGCCGCGAAGCGGTGTGGCGGGCGGTCGAGGGAGCGGAGGACGATGCGAACTCCTCTCCCACCGCCCTTGCCGAGCGCCGCCTCGGACGAGCCGATGTGGTGGTCGGCGTCGCCGCCAGCCGCCGCACCCCGTTCGTGCTCGCCGCCCTTCGTTATGCGCGTGAGGTCGGCGCCGCAACCATCCTTGTGGCGATGAACCCGCCGCTCCGGAGCGAAGGGGGAGGCCCGGACACGCCGGCCGGGGGGGAGTTCGGCGTCGATGTCGCCATCTGTCCGGTCGTCGGCCCCGAGGTCATCATGGGCTCGACCCGAATGAAGGCGGGGACCGCGCAAAAGCTCGTCCTGAACATGATCTCGACCGCAACCATGGTCCGCCTCGGCAAGGTGTACCGGAACCTGATGGTGGATCTGCAAGCGACCTCACAAAAGCTCGGCGAACGGTCGAAACGTCTGGTGATGATGATCGTGGGCGTGGATTATGACGAGGCGGCGCGACTTCTCGAGCAAGCAGGCGGGCGGGTGAAGACGGCGCTCGTCATCGGTCGTCTGGGAGTGACTCGGGAAGAAGCCGAGGCCCGGCTCGAGGCCGCAGGCGGGTTCGTCGGCCGCGCTCTGAGAGAGGATCGGCCTTGAGCCGTCGAAGGCTCCATTCACTCCTTCTTGCCGTTCTGATCCTTGTCGCCTGCGTTCTCGTTCCGAGTTGCGGCAATCGCGAAGAGACGGCGGGGAAGAGCGGCGGCACCCAGGTCACCATCACCTTCTGGCAGTTCTGGCGCCCGGAGTGGATCCAGCCGCTCGTCGATCGTTTCCAGGTCGAGCATCCCGGGATCCGGGTCGAGCTCCAACAGCTCACCTGGCAATCGGGATTGGAGAAGATCGAGGCGGCGGTGGCGTCGGGGACCGCCCCCGATCTCTGCGAGCTTGGATCCACCTGGATGCCCCGCTTCGCCGCCGAGGGAGTGCTCGCCGACTTGACCTCGGTCGCCGAGCCCATGGTCGCGGATTATCGCCAGTGGGATTCGGCTCGGCACGCCGGGCGCATCTACGGGCTCCCGTGGGTGGTTGGGACGCGGGCGCTCTTCCTCAATCGCGCCCTCTTTCGACAAGCCGGTCTCGATCCGGATCATCCCCCCGCAACCTGGGACGAGCTGCTGAACGCGGCCACCCGCATCGATGCGCTCGGAGAGCGCATTCACGGCTTCGGGCTCAATGCCGGCGAGCGCTACGTCCTGTTCAAGAAGTTCATGCCCTTCGCCTGGGGCAACGGCGGGGAGATCCTGACCGCGGACCTCAAGCATTCGGCTTTCGACTCGCCGGCCAATGTCGCCGCCCTCGCCTTTTACAAGCGGCTCTCGGAAGCGTCGCTCCTAGAGAAGCAGGACGTCATCGATCGCGCCTTCATGGAAGGGCGGGTGGGGATGATGATCTCCGGAGCGTGGAATCTACGCACCATCGCCGAAGGAGCGCCGGCTCTCGATTTCGACGTCGCCCTGGTGCCGCGACCCGAGGCGGGGAGAGGCACTCACGCCTCCTTCGCCGGCGCCGAGTTCCTGACCAGCTTCGCGAGATCGGCGCACACGCCGCAGGCGATCGAGCTTGCCCGCTTCCTCATCCGCCGAGACAACGCGGTCGCCCTCTGCCGCTCGGCGCGGAGCGTCCAGCCGGCGGCCCGCGGCGCCGAAGACGATCCCTACTATCTCGACAATCCCCGCGACCGCCTCTTCGTCACCCAGCTCGAGACTGCAGTGGCTCCGCCGCCTCATCCGAAGTGGGTCGAGATCGAGGAGATCCTGGACGCCGCCGTCGAGTCCACTCTTTACGGACGCGAGACGC
>JBIOUT010000096.1:0-3126 GCA_044867365.1 Candidatus Eiseniibacteriota bacterium
ATAACCAGGCTCGCAAAGCTGGCGGGGGCGATCGGGAAGTATCCACACGGCCCGAGCGATGCGAGGAGCCGGGCGGCGCGATCGACCATTCCGTCGCCCCTCACCCCGCGATCACCCGCACTCCGGCTTTTCTCCGCGTTACCGATCTCGCCGGGCTCCCTATCTCGGCTCGGCGGTGCTCGGGGCGGAAACGCCGTCTCGGGCACGCTCGCGCGCTCCGGGGCCCTCGATCGCCCGCAGGACCTCCCGGCAGCAGGCCTTGAGCGTTTCGATGACGCCCATTCCATCCCGCGCCACGGCCTCGAAGCTCGGCGATCCCCAGGGATTGAGGCGCTCCTCGAGCTCGGCGACCGACACCGCAGTCGGGATGTCGCGCTTGTTCCACTGGAGAACGAGTGGAATCTGGGCGAGATCGGCGCCCTGGCCGGCCAGGTTGCGGAGCATGTCCTCCATGCTTTCGACGTTCTCGAGCAATCGGAAGCGTTGCGAGTCGGCGACGAACACGAGTCCGTCGACATCGCGGAGAATCAGCCGGCGGGAAATGGCATAGAAGCTCTGGCCGGGCACAGTGTAGAGGTGAAAGCGAACCCGGAAGCCGCGGACCTGTCCCAGGTCGAGAGGCAGGAAATCGAAGAACAGCGTGCGCTCGTTCTCGGTGGCGATCGAGATCAGCCGGCCGCGTGCATGGGAGGGAAGGCGGGAATGCACATGGCGGAGGTTCGTCGTCTTACCGCCGAGGCCCGGGCCGTAGTAGACGATCTTGGCATGTATCTCGCGGGCCGGGACGTTGATCAGCACGCGATCGCCTAGTCCCCGAACAATCCGTCGAGCTCGGCCTCAGCCTCCTCCGCGAAACCCGCCCCGACCGCCGCCTCGCCGACATCGTCCAATCCGCCGGCTTGAATCTTGGCGAACAAGCTCTCGAGGATGGCGGTCAGACGAGCCGAGGTTCGCTTGGCGTGATAGCGAACCAACCCGAGAGTGGTCGTCGAATCGAAGAGCGCCGCCAGGACGACACGTTCGGCCATCATCTGGAGATAAAGACCCGACTCCGCTCCCTGATGAACTAGGGTCCGGAAGTCGGCCTCGCCGACCAGGGCGGCGAGCTCGCGGTTGGCGGCAAAATCCGCCGCGGCAAGGGACGAGAAGGCATCGAGGTCGACCTCTGGGAACTCTCCGACGGTGGTGATGAGCTGTCCCGTCTTGTCGATGAGCGCAACGCCGCGACAGCTCGACCCCGCAAGAAAAGCCCCTAAGGCTTCATCGATGCCCCAGAAGTCTTCCTCGTAAAGGGCCCAGTTTCGTCCGACCATGGGCTACTCCCGTGAGCCCGAGAGAATCCGGTCAGGGTCTGGGCCCGGCGACGAGCCGAGCGAGGGATGCGCAACGAGTGCCCATCGCCTGGGAGCCAGTGGCATGGTACGGGGCCGTCTCGACCCGACCGGGGTTGCCCGAGACGGCCGAGCTTTGTCACAGCGGGTCGCGAGGATGGAGGTTTGTGGCGCTCCACGCGGACAGGGTGCCCGCCTCGACCGGGGCGCCCGCGCCACCGAAATCGGTCGCCGCGATGCATGCGTCGCTGGGACGGCGCAAGCTAGCACTTGGAAAAAATGCTCGTCAATCGTGAAATTCGGCGGAGGCTCTGAAACCGCTTGCAGATGCCAGCGGACAGGAGGTGCCCGGCATGGCTGGTCAGATCTCGCGGCGGCCGAGGAGGGCGCTCGCCAGGGTCGACTGGTCGGAGTACTCGAGATCGGATCCGACCGGGATCCCACGGGCGATCCGGGTCACCCGCACCCCCAGAGGGGTGATCAGGCGGGCCAGATAGAAGGCGGTCGCTTCCCCCGCCGCATTGGGGTTGGTGGCGACGATGACCTCCTCGACCTTCCCGCTGCGGAGCCGTTCGATCAGCTCGGTGACTCGAAGCTCGTCCGGGCCGATGCCGTCGAGAGGCGAGATCGCCCCGCGGAGCACGTGATACTTCCCCCGGTACTCTGCCGTACGCTCGATGGCCAGGAGATCGGTCGAATGCTCGACAACGCAGATGACGGCGTCGGAGCGCGCGGCGTCGCGGCAGATGCCGCAGGGCTGGGCCTCGGTCAGGTGGCCGCAGACCGAGCACGAGCTCACATGCTGCTTGACCTGGAGGATGGCGTGGGCCAGCCGCTCGGCCTCCTCCCTGGGCTGCTTGAGGATATGAAGAGCGAGGCGGGTAGCGGTCTTCTGGCCGATCGAGGGCAGGTGCGCCAGCTCCTCGATGAGCTTCCCCACGAGCTCCGAACCGAACTCCATTCTCGAGCCTCCGGGACGGCCCTCTACGGGCGGGGCTAATCAGTCCAGGATAACCCCGTCGAAAAGCTCGACCACCCTTTCCACCCCCGGTGACCCACGGGCCGGGACCCGCCGTGGCGCAGCATTCTCGCCGGGACGGGGCGATCCACGATCGTCCTCGGCCGCGGGCGAGCTCCCTTCGTTGGGCTCCGCCACCGGTTCCTGGATTACCGGATTCTGGCGCACCTCGATGGGCAATCCCCTGCCGCGCTCCCGCCGAACCTCTTCGCCGAGAAGAGTCAGGTTCCGCGAGTCGAGCACCGATTGCCGGTGAAAGTTCTGCTCGGCGGCGAAATCGAGGCACAAGACCCCTTCCTCCACCCCCACCCGCCTCGCTTCGGCGAGGATGCGGCCGAGGAATGCTTTACGGGCGGTGACCCGCTCCACCACTCGCGCCCACCAGATCTCGATGGCAGCGGGCTCGCGATCGCCCGGCAGGCTCGTCTCGATCGGCAGGCTCGTCTCGATCGGCAGGCTCGTGTCGATCGGCATGCTCGTCTCGACCGTGGCCACCGGGCTCGACCCGCCCGCCGTGTCGAGCTCGCCCCCGCTCATCTTCCGCGGACGACTCGGAGTATTCCGAGCGGGCGCCTTCCCGCTCCCGGAGCTCGGTCCGATCGGGCCTCGGCCTCCTCCCTCCTTCGAGCTTTCCGCACCCACCGGGCTCTCGGCTCCGAGCGCCTCCAGCCGGTCGACCAGGGTATGCAGGTCGGCGGTCGTCTTGAGCTCGGCCATTTCGACCAGGACGAGCTCGAGGTGGAGCCGCGGCAGCTCGCTCAGCCGCATCTGAGCCGC
>JBIOUT010000097.1:0-15071 GCA_044867365.1 Candidatus Eiseniibacteriota bacterium
AGGAAAGCCGTGATCAAGATCCGGCGGCCCGTTGCACTCTCGGAGATCCCCTCGGCGGCCTGGGCCAATCTCGGGTTCCTGCTCCTCATCTTCTCGATCTCGACAACCCTGTTCGGCGGCGAGCAGGGATTGATCTTGCCGCGCCTCCGTGAACACGACGCCACGGTCGAGAATGATCGCCGGAAGGTGATCGTCCTCCGCACCGATGCCCTGAACCAGGTCACCCTCGCCGATGAGCCGGTCGTCGATCTCGACCGGCTGAGCGATCGAATGGTGGAGCGGCTGGCGGGGAATCCGGAGCTCGTGGTCTCGATCGAGCCCGATCCCCGGTCGCTCTACAAGACCATGATCAAGGTTCTCGACGAGGTGAAGGAGGCGGGGGTCACACGGATCGTCCTCCATACCGGGGCCGGCGGCTTTCCCCAGGGGTCCCGGTGGAAGGGAGGGAGCGGGGAGTGAGATTCCGGCGCACGCTGCGGGTGGAGTCGCGTATTCCCTTTGTAGTTATCCCGCATCTCCTCATCCTTTGCTTCATGTTCTTGATGATCACCACTCTGGCCGGGATGGAGAAAGGTTTCCGGGTCTCCCTGCCGCGAGCGGCAAAAAGTGAGCTGCTTCCCGAGGGAAGGATTGCCCGGGTTTGGATCGACGCCGCTGGAACCCTGGAGCTCGAGGATTCGTCGGTAGGCTGGGAGGAGCTCGCGGGCCTTCTCGAGGGCCGGGTTCGGGCGAGTCCGGGCCTGATCGTGAGCCTCCACTGCGACCAGAACGCCGCCGTCGCGCTCGTCGCCCGGGCGATCGACGCGGCGAAGACCGCCGGGGTGCCCATCGCCTTCACGACTCGTCCCGGAGGAGATTAAGACCCACCCATGAGGAGGCTGGGAATGGCCCGCAACCAGGTGCTCCTGCCCGCCAGCCCCGAGGGGCACGCCGCTGCCCTTGGGTTCTCCGACCCCGCGGACCCGACAATCATGGCGCCGCCCGCGACGCCCCGATTCCGCCGCGCCGATGCGGCTTTCAACCGCTTCAACAGCCATTACGTCCGCGCGTGCTGGGCCGCGGTCGTGTTCTCCGCCGCCCTGCACGGACTCGTTCTCTATGCACCGCGACCCGCTTCGAGAGTGGCGATCGATGCCCGCGAGAGCGAGCGAGGCGCCGGCAATCCAGGAGAAGCTCAGTGGGCGGCTGTCGGCTCGCTCATCGCGCGCGACACCATCGAGGGAGGGAACGAGCCCCGCGCAATTGTCGGGGATAGAGAGAGCCCGGAGACGTCGCACGACGCGACCGCGATCGTTCCACCCAAGATCGACCGACACCCGACGAGCGATCGCGAAACGACCCGCAGCAAAAGCAGCGACGCCGAAGCCTCGAACATTCCGGCGCCGGTCCCCAGTGACGATCGTCCACAGGGCGAGGAAGCGGCGCCGAAGCCCGAGGAGCATGTGACCGAGCATGCGATAGCAGGCCCATCCGACGCGGACCATGGGCCGACAGAGAGCACGTCCAGCCCCGCGGAGCCATCGTCCGCCGTCCCATCGTCGCCGGGGCCCGAGTTCGTAGCCTTCGACTCACCCCCCGAGCCCATCCGCACCGTCAAGCCGTCTTATCCCGAGCTCGCGCGCGAGACTCACGCCGAAGGCATCGTGTACGTCCGGGTGACCGTGGACGAGACCGGGCGAGTGGTCGAAGCGACGGTCGTCCAATCCGACGCCATCCCGAGCCTCGAGGAGGCGGCTCTCGCCGCGGCGAAAGCCTGGGAGTTCCGTCCGGCCAAGCAACGGGACGTTCCGGTCAAAGCGCGAATTGTGCTGCCCTTCCGCTTCCGGCTGAGCGGTGAAGCAACGAGCGAGGCGCGGGACGGTCGATGACCGGGGCGGACGGGGTGGGTGACGGTAGTGAGGGGGGTGGAACGGGCGGCGAATTCGGCGGCGAGACCGGTGCCGCTCCTGGATTCTTATCGCGTATCGCCCTCACCTTCGCCGCTCCGAGCCAAATCTTCGCCGCGATCGACCGCGCCCCGGGAAGCTGGTGGCAACCGCTCCTCCTCATCGCCATCCTGAACGGTGTGCTCGTACACCTGACCTACGATCGAGTGATCGTCCCCAGCCAGATCGCCGCCATGGAGGAGCGGGGCGTCGAAGCCGAGGAGCTCGCCCAGGCAAAGACCTTCATCTTGAGTGGAGCGGCGCGCGGCCTGGCGCTGGGCGGGGCCTTTCTCGGCACTCCGATCGCCGCTCTGGTGAGCGCGCTCGTAATACACCTGGTGGCCGGATTCCTTCTCGGCGGAAGCGCCGGGTTCACTCGCACCTGGGCGGTCGTGTGTCAGTCGCTCCTCATCTCGCTACCCGAGGACGCCGCCAAGGTGCCGATCATGATCGCCGACCAGTCGACTCAGGTCTCCTTCGGTCCGGCCCTCCTGCTCTCGCCCGGGGAGCCGAGTCGGTTCCTCTTCAACCTCATCTCGCAGATCGATGCCTTCACCATCTGGAAGGTAGTGCTGGTCGGGCTCGGGCTCGCCACCGTCCACCGGATCAGCCGCGGTTCGGCGATCACCGCCTGCTTGGTGATCTGGGGGTTGTGGGCGGTGGGAGCCGCTTCGTTCGCCGGCCTCATGAGACGCTAGAATCGCGGTTCCCCGCCACCTCCTGGGCGTTATTATTCGGCGGCGCGCCCCCGTCCTTGCCCCGGCCCGGCCGCCCCGCGCAACATGCCCCCGGCGCGGTCCGTACATGTCACCGGCGCCTCGACTTCGAGCGGGGCGCCGGACGCGCTTCACCCTTGACGGGAGGTTCCTCGGTGATGATCGGTATCCGCCGCGCCCATCGCTTCGGGCTCGTCCTCGCCCTGGCCGCCGCCCCGGCAGCTCTGCAGGCGGCCGAGGGGCCCGAGTTGCCGCCTGGTCCGCTCACCGCCGATCAAGTGGTGCGCATCGCCATCGAGCGGAACTATGACGTCGCCATCGCGGAGGCCAACTACCAGGCGTCACGCGGTCAATCGCGTCAGGCGCTCCGCGGGGTTCTGCCCTCCCTGTCGGCGAGCGCGACCTACAATCACACCAAGGTGACTGGGCCGGCGATCGTCGACAACCGGCCGGCGATCGGCGAAACCGAGGCCGACTCCCGCAACGTCAACCTGACTCTCGATCACAGCTTCTTCAACTGGGCAAGCATTCAGAATCTGCGAAGCGCTCGAGCCAGCTCGCGCTCGAGCGGCGGACTGGCCAAGACCGAGGCCCTGGATGTTGCGCTCGAGGTCCGGTCGCAATTCTACGATCTGCTCAAGGCGATCAAGCTCAGGGAAGTGCGTGACGAAGCAGTGAAGCTGTCGGAGGATCAGCTGCACCGGGCGGAAACCATGTTTGAGCTCGGCTCGGTGGCGCGCAATGACGTGCTGCAGGCGCGAGTCAATCTCCAACAGGGGCGCCTCGACCAGATCAAGGCCCGCAATCTGGTCGAGGTCGAGCGCGGACAGCTGGCGCAGCTCATGGGGCTTCCCGCCGACACTCCGATCGAGATCGCCGACGAGATCGAGGCCGGGGAGGTGGGGGAAGTCGATTCGACCGTCGTCGTCCATGAAGCTCTTCAAGC
Source organism: Candidatus Eiseniibacteriota bacterium (assembly GCA_044867365.1). Classification (GTDB taxonomy): domain Bacteria; phylum Eisenbacteria; class RBG-16-71-46; order CAVPCR01; family CAVPCR01; genus JBIOUT01. The sequence continues at coordinate 3,588 of JBIOUT010000097.1, forward strand.
TCGGCCGGACGTGTCGGCGGCCCGCGAGACCATCGACGCCTCTTCGGCCGGGCTCGGTGCGGCGCGAGCCGGCCGTTATCCCGAACTTTTCGGGCGGGTGAATTGGTTCTGGACCTATCGGCCGGGGACCGACCAGACCGACGGTCTCACGCTCGAGAACGACACCAACGGCTGGGCGGCCGCCGCCGGAGTGAGCATGAGCATCTTCGACGGCATGCTCACCGAGGGGCAGATCAAGTCGGCCAAATCCCAGCTGGCCGCCGATCGGAGCCGGCTCCAGCGACTCGAATCGGCGGTGGCGCTCGAGGTGAAGGAGGCGATCCTCGGCGTTCGCGAGGCGCAGCAGTCGATTGCCGCCGCCACCGAAGGAGTGGGGCTCGCGCAGGAGAACCTGAGCCTCGCTCAGCAGCGCTACGAGGTGGGTTCGGGAACGATCCTCGAGCTCAATGAAGCTCAGGTGTCGCTCATCGAGGCGCGGAGCGCCCTGGTCGATTCGCAGGCCGCGCTCAGGGTGGCGCAAGCACGGCTCGACCGGGCACGGGGCGCCGGGCTACCATGATGGGTGAGCGAAAGGCCATTCGATGACAACCCGAGAAGCGACAGGAGTTCCAGTGAGCGCCGTCGATGCCAGGCCCGAGATCCTTAGCGCCGGGCGAGAGGTCAAGCCGGGAGAACCGCTCATCGAGTTCGACGCGGTGGAGAAGGTCTATGTCATGGGCGGGGAGGAAGTGCGGGCGCTCAACGGAGTCGACCTCGTGGTGCGCAGGGGGGAGTACGTGGCGATCATGGGGCCCTCGGGCTCCGGCAAGTCGACGCTGATGAACCTCATCGGTTGTCTCGACACTCCGACCGGCGGCGCCTATCGCTTCAAAGGCATCGAGATCCAGACCCTCGGTGACGACGAGCTGGCTCGGATCCGCAATCGGGAGATCGGATTCGTCTTCCAGACCTTTAATCTCTTGCCGCGGGCCGACGCCTTTCACAACGTCGAGCTGCCGCTCATCTACAGCGGGCTCCGCCCCGCCGATCGGCGAGACCGGGTGTGGCGAGCCCTCGAGCAGGTGGGGCTCCGCGATCGCGCCCATCATCGCCCCTCGGAGCTCTCCGGTGGGCAACGCCAGCGGGTGGCGATCGCCCGCGCGTTGGTCAACGAGCCGTCGCTCATCCTCGCCGACGAGCCGACGGGCAATCTCGATTCCAAGACCTCGGCGGACATCATGCGCGCCTTCGACGAGGTCCACGGGATCGGCAACACCCTCGTCGTCGTCACTCACGAAGAGGACATCGCCGCCCACGCTCATCGGGTCGTGCGTTTGATGGACGGCCGGATTGCAAGCGACGAACCGCGCGAGCCGCGGCGGTCGCACCCCACTCCTCCTGGCTCATAAGCGGATGGAAGCGAGCGCCGGCGTCATCGCGGTGCGCGGTGCTCGCGCCCACAACCTCAGGAACATCGACGTCGATATCCCTCGCCACCGGCTCATCGTCTTGACCGGGGTGTCGGGATCGGGCAAGTCCTCCCTCGCTTTCGACACCATCTACGCCGAAGGTCAGCGGCGCTATGTCGAGAGCCTCTCCGCCTACGCCCGCCAGTTCCTGGGCCAGATGGAGAAGCCCGATGTCGACTCGATCGACGGCCTTTCCCCGGCGATCGCCGTCGAGCAGCGCACCGCCGCCCGCAACCCGCGATCGACGGTGGCGACGACGACCGAGATCTACGACTATCTGCGGCTTCTCTTCGCCCGCGCCGGCCAGCAGTATTGTCCCACCTGCGGCGATCCCATCGGCCGGCAGACGGTGGACGAGATGGTCGATCGCATCCTCGCCCTTCCCGCGGGGACTCGCATTCTCGTCCTGGCGCCGGTCGTCCGCGGCCGGAAGGGGGAGCATGTCGAGGTCCTGGCCGAGGCGCGACGCTCGGGATTCCTGCGGGCGCGGATCGACGGCGAGATCGTCGAGCTCGAAGACGACGGATCGATAGAACTCGATAAGAAGCGCACTCACACCATCGAGATCGTGGTCGATCGCCTGGTCGTCGATCCGGCCAAGCGCGGGCGGTTGCACGACTCGCTCGAGACCGCCCTCAAATCGAGCGGTCAGGGCGCGGCGCTCGTCGAGGCGGCAGGGGAGGAGCTCCTCTTCTCCGAGCGTGCGGCCTGCCTCAAATGCGGGCGCTCGTTCGAGCCCCTCGAGCCGCGCGTGTTTTCGTTCAATAGCCCCTACGGAGCTTGCCCCGAGTGCGATGGGCTGGGCACGCATCTCGAGATCGATGTCGAGAAAGTGGTGCCAGACTCGAGCTTGTCGCTCAACGAGGGAGCCTTTAAGCCGTGGAGCAGCGCCGACTCGCGATGGACCGGAGCCATCCTCCGGGCGTTGACCCGCCACTACAATTTCTCCCTCGATACTCCTTTCAGGCGATTGCCCAAGCGCATCCGCGATGTCCTGCTCTTTGGCTCGGGGACGGAAGAGCTCGACTTCACCTGGGCGAGCAAGCGGCTCAAGGCCACCATGCGGCGCCCCTTCGAGGGCGTGATCCCCAGCCTGGCGCGCCGCTATCGCCAGACCTCCTCGCCCGCCGTCCGGGAATCGATCGCTGCATTCATGTCCTCGCTTCCCTGTCCGGGTTGCGGCGGCCGGCGGCTCCGGCCGGAGAGCCTGGCGGTTCGAGTAGCGGGGAAAACGATCGCCGAGGTGACCGCCATGTCGGTCGTTGAAGCGCGCGATTTCTTCGCAGGTCTCGAGCTTCCGCCCCGCGCTCAAGCGATCGCGCGCGAGCTCGTCAAGGAGATCGGCGACCGGCTCGCCTTTCTCGCCGATGTCGGTCTCGACTACCTCACCCTCGATCGCTCGGCCGCCACCCTCTCCGGAGGCGAGGCGCAGCGGATCCGTCTCGCCACTCAGGTGGGATCGCGGCTGACCGGCGTCCTTTATGTCCTGGACGAGCCGTCGATCGGCCTCCATCCACGGGACAACCGCCGGCTCATCGACACCCTCGCCGGACTCCGCGATCTCGGCAACACGGTTCTCGTCGTCGAGCACGATCGGGACACCATCCGCGCCGCCGACCATGTCATCGACCTGGGGCCCGGGGCCGGGGTGAACGGGGGCTGGCTGGTTGCCGCCGGGTCCCCGGCGGCGATCGCCGCCCATCCGGACTCGGCCACCGGGCGCTATCTGGCCGGCAGCCAGGCCATCCCCGCCCGAACCGTCCGCCGGGCGGGAAGCGGCAAGTGGCTCGAAGTCATCGGGGCCCGGGCCCACAACCTGAAGTCGATCGACATCGCCTTCCCACTCGGCACCTTCATCTGCGTCACCGGAGTCTCGGGCTCGGGCAAATCAACCTTGGTCAGCGATGTCCTCTATCGGGCGCTGGCTCGGATCCGCAACCGGGCCGGAGATCCACCAGGAGCTCATGAGCGGATCGAGGGGGTGGCGGCCATCGATAAGGTGATCGATGTCGACCAGTCGCCGATCGGCCGCACCCCGCGATCGAACCCGGCCACCTACACCGGGGCTTTCGATGCCATCCGCGCCCTTTTCGCCCAGCTCCCCGAAGCGAAGATGCGCGGCTATGCGCCGGGACGGTTCAGCTTCAATGTCAAGGGCGGCCGGTGCGAGGCCTGCGCCGGCGACGGAGTCACCCGCATCGAGATGCACTTTCTTCCCGATGTCTATGTGACCTGCGAGGTCTGTCGCGGCAAACGATTCAGCCGCGAGACTCTCGAGGTGCGGTATCGCGGGGCCTCGATCGCCGACGTGCTCGAGATGACCGTCGACGAGGCACTCGAGTTCTTCTCGGCCTTCCCCTCCCTGAATCGCAAGCTCGCCACCCTCAAGAGCGTCGGTCTCGGCTACCTCGGGCTCGGCCAACCGGCCACCACCCTTTCGGGAGGGGAGACCCAGCGGGTGAAGCTCGCCGCCGAGCTGGGAAGGGTGTCGACCGGACGCACGCTCTACATCCTCGACGAGCCGACCACCGGACTCCACTTCGAAGACGTTCGCCAGCTTCTCGAGGTCCTTGATCGGCTGGTCGAGCTCGGCAACACGGTCATCGTCATCGAGCATCATCTCGACGTGATCCGCGCCGCCGACTACGTGATCGATCTCGGCCCGGAAGGGGGCGAAGGCGGTGGTAGGATCGTGGCCACCGGGACCCCCGAGGCGGTGGCGCAAGAAACTTCGTCGCACACCGGAGCTGCTCTGCGCGCCTTGGGGGAGGCGGCGGGCCTCGGCCGGGAGGCCGTCGCCGTTTCGTAGTTGCCTCGATTCCCCCTCCCAGCGCTCATCGGTGGAGGAGCATGATGCCTTGGAGGAGAAGGTTGCGTTCGTGCCGCATGTTTTCGCCCAGTCTGGCGGCGATCCTTCTCGTCCCGAGCCTGACCGCTCTCGCGCCGCCGACCTGGGCCGCCTACGGCAGTCCCATCCTTTCCCGAGGCGAAACTCTTCTCGGGGTGAGCACGCGCCAGTTCAAGCGCGACATCTTCGCCGACGATACCGGTAGGCTCCTCAATCCTCACGACACCTTCGGCTACGTGGGTCTCGAGTCCCGCCTCGGCCTCTGGCGCGATCGATTGGACTTCGGCCTCGAGGTCGGGCGCTCGCAGAATCACCAGGATCGATTCCCCGATCGCGACTATTTGACCTGGGAGCTCGGATTCTCGGCGCGCGGCCTTCTCTATCGCCAACCCGATGGGCCTCTCGATGTGACCGGGGGAGTGCATTTCGCCGACACCGTGGCCTTCGACCGCTCGGCGACCCTCGCCCATAAACTCCGCCGAAACTATGCCGCCTTCGTGCTCGTTGGAAGAAGCGTGACGGCAAGCGGGCGGCCGCTACGAATCTACGCCGGGCCTCTCTACTCGCGACACGAGATCGTGGAGTACCGAGGCACCGAGGACCCGGCGAAAGGGGAAACCCGATCGAACCTCGAGATCCTCGGCGGCGTGAGCGCGCGCCTCATACGAGCGCTCGAGGCTGCTGGAGAGATCGAGTACCGAGAGGCCCTGTCCTTCGGACTATCCGCCGGGTTCATCTTCTAATCAGTCTCCCAGCCTCTAATCAGTCTCCTAGCCTCGACTTGGCCGGCGCCGGAGCCCGGCGCCTGATGACCATGCTCCAGACCGAAACAGATAGGCGATAGGCGACAGCGGGTGGCTCGCTCATCGCTCGCCGTCGAGGTGCCGATAGAGGGGGCGACTCCAGGACGAGGAGACGCCCCTGTTATCCCAACAACGCATATTCGCCAACCTTCTGGTCTTCGTGGGGCTCGTTGTCGTCGCTAAGGCGGGTGGGGCGAGTTCCCATCGGGCTGCGCTCGCTTCTGGGGCGATTGATGGGACACCGATTGCCGAGACTGCAGTAAGGGCGCATCAGGGCCTCGTGACCGTGCCGATGGCGAGGCGAGGACCTGCCCAGCTCGGTGCGGCCGAGGTCTTCTTCACCCTCGACTTTCGGAGCGGGGATTTCGTCACCGTGGAAGCCGAATTGCGGGGCATCTCGCCGACCACTTTCGTTTACGTCGAGTCGAGTCAGTGGGGGGTGCGGGTCGGGCAGAGCGATGTCGACCGGGTGCTCGTCGCTTTCGATCAGACGACTCCCGAGGGCTCGGTGAGCCCGGGCGAAGGCATTGCCCGCATCATCGAGAGCCGTTTCGGTCCTCCGAGCGACATCGACGAAGACGGCCGGGTGCACATTCTCATTCTCGACATCCGAGACGGATATCAGGAAGCGGGGAGCTACGTCAGCGGTTATTACACTTCGCACGATCAGACCCGCCTCTACGGATCGAATCAGCGTGATCTCATCTACATCGATTGCAACCCGGCCGATCCTGGGAGCAACAACGTTCTCGGTACCGTCGCCCATGAATATCAGCACCTCGTCCACCACCGGCAGGATGCCGACGAGTCGGTGTTCGTCAACGAGGGCTTGAGCGAATACTCGACCTATCTCTGCGGCTATGGGCTCCGTTCCTTTTCGTTGTATCTCACTGCTACCGATGTTCCACTCGACAGTTGGTCCAATGTCGAGGCCGATTACTCGCGAGTCCTCCTGTGGACCCTCTATCTCGGAGAGCAACTCGGCGAGAACTTCATCCGCGAGCTCTTTCGCGCCCCAGCGAATGGAGTCGCGGGGATCACGAGCGCCCTCGCCGCTATCGGCTCACCGCGCTCGTTCGCCGCTCTATTGGCCGACTGGTTCGTCGCCAATGCGGTGAACGATCGCGCCCTCGATCCGCGCTTCGGCTACCGGGCGACTTCGGCGATCGCAGTGCCGAGAGTCGAGCACCGGAGCTATCCGGCGGCGGTCTCGGCCGCCGTCTCCCAGCTCGCAACCGACGTGATCCGCTTCCGCAACATCGAGGGGCTGACGCTCCGCTTCGACGGCGCCGGGGTGAACGCCTGGGCGGTGCGCCGCGGGCCGGAGGCGCCGGTGCTCGTCGAGCCGCTCGCCGGGGGCGAGAGCTTGGTCAATCCGGAGGAGGGAGGAGCGTACGACGAGCTCCTCCTGCTGCCGCACTCGGTGACCATGTTCGGGGCGAGCTACCAGTACCTCGCCAATGCCGCTCCCGGGCGAGTACGAGAGATCGCCTACGACGACGGGGAGTCGGAGCAGCTTGCTGTCCTCGATCCTGCCGCCGGTTCCGGTGTCGCCGTGCGTTTCACTCCCGAGGTGCATCGGGCGCTCTTGCGCTCCGCCCGCTTCTACGTCGCCGACACGACCGCCTTCGAGGTCCATGTATGGAACGACCGAGGGCTCGGCGGAATGCCGGGCTCCAATCTCATTCCTCCCATTCGCACTCGGCCCGAGCACGCGCCTGGGTTCCACGACGTGGATCTGGGCGAGCTCGAGGTGGAGATCGACTCCGGTGATTTCTACATCGGAGCCATTGGACTTGCCGGAGCGCCGCTCGTTTTCGCCTTGGATGGCAACGCTCCGATCGACGACCGCAGCGTGATCACCAACGGTGGCGACTGGCGTGGCTTCCCTGCCGCCGGTCTGGGGGGCTTCGATCTGATGGTGAGGACCGAAGTCGAGTATGACGACTCGACTCCGCCGGTCCTCCGCATCGGTCTCCTCCAGCATCCTCTCTTCAGTGAACAAGCGGACATTTATGTCGCCGGAGACGAGCCGCTCAGCGGCGCGAGCCTGCATGGCGTGATGCGCTTCGGCGGCGCGACGCACGATCTCACTCTCGCCGCGGTCGGCGACGATGGTCGCCTTTTCGTCGACGCGAGCGTCCTCCTCGGTGCCGGCGGCGAGGGAGAGGTCGAGGTCTCGGGGACGAGTCGCTACGGGAGCCAGATCGTGACCGCGCGGCTCGACTTCGCCGTGGGGCGCATCGGAGGGGAGGGGGGCTCGATCGCTCTCGGTGGTCGCGGCTGGCCGGTTGTTCTCGACATCCCGGCCGGCGTGCTCGCCGATCCAGACGCGATCACCCTCCAGCGCAGCGCGGCCCTCGCCCCCGCGCTCCCAGGCCTCAAGGGAGCGGTCACCCTGGGACCGGGAGACTTAGCCCTCGCCCGACCGGCGTCACTCGCCATCGCCGAAGTTCCGGACGGATCTTCTCTCATGCGCTTTAACGGAAGCAGTTGGGAGCGCGTACCCGGGGCTCACCGCCAAGGAAACGAAATCGTCGCTCCCATCGCCCGATTCGGGACCTATGCCGTCATTCCGACTCCGCCCGCAGGCGATTTCCTTCGCATCGTCAGGGTCACGCCTCAACCGTTCAACGAGCATGGCATGCTCGAGCTCGATCTTCCCCAACAGGGGAGAATCGAAGTGCGGCTATTCGATGTCAGCGGTCGGCTGCGCGCCGTCCTCTTCGATGGACTACTCGCCGGCGGCCGCCAGCTCCTGCCCCTTGATCTCGGGCAAGTCTCTCGCGGTCCCTATCTCCTCCAGGTGACCTCCGGTAAGGACCAACGCTCGACCAAGATCGTGACGCTCCGATGAAACGACGGCTCGCCGCCATAACCCTCATCACCGCGGTCGGCTGCTCATCGTCATCATCGCCGCCGAATGTCAATCCGCTCGTCCGCGAGGGATGGCGATCTTACGAGAATGGCGACTTCGAAAGTGCGAGCGGTCGCTTCTCAGAAGCTGTCGCCGCCGATCCCGGATCCGCTCCTGCCTATTCCGGTCTCGGTCTAACCCTTGCGCGTCTTCGCCGTTTCCCGGACGCCGCCGCATCCTTCCTGAGCGCCATCGACAGCGATCCCGATCTCACCGACGCCTATGCCGGCTTGGCAATCGTCGATGCGGCGCGCAACGACTATGAGGCGGTGGTGGCGCCCGCAACCCTATTGATCAGCATGGCCCCCACTTACGTGCATCCTCACGACTCCGAGGTCAACGTGCGCGTGGTCCGACTGGTCCGCGCCCAGGCCTACTTTCACGCCGGCGACTATCAGCGCGCCGCGCGTGATCTCGACATTCTCGATCCCGATGCCGCACCTCACTCGCCCGACCCGCAGTCACTTCTCGCCGCCCTCGCTCGTCTCTCAGGGCTCGGATTCACACCCTGAGCAAGTCGCGCTCTGACCCCCGGGGACGGGGCGCGACGGCTTCCGAGGCGGGGCGGGGTGGGAGGGCCGCGCTTAGCGGAGATGCACCGCCCGCACCTGGCGGTGCTCACGGCCGGCTTCGAGGCGAAGCCAGTAGACGCCGCTCGCCACCTTGCGGCCACGATCGTCGCGGCCGTCCCAGGTGGGACGGTATCGCCCGGGGATCAGATCTCGGTCGAGGAGCGCGCGCACCCGCCGTCCTTGCACGTCGTAAACGAGTAACCGCACCGGGGCGGCGGCGGGTAGCTCCACTTCGAAAGCGGCGCTCCGCTCGAAGGGATTGGGGAAGGGTCCACGGAACGCCAACACCCTCGGGGCAAGGCCGCCGCTACCGTCTTCGCTGATGCCGATGGGGTTCGCGTTCGCCGCCCCCGGAGTCGGCACGGACATCACGTACCAGGTCTCCCCGTCGGGGTAACGGCCGCGCGACACATCGGTCGCCTGCGGTCCAAAAGTGACGCTGTCGATCAGCCCCACTCCGGTGGCGATGGTATCGAAGAGCCCGATCTCCTCGCCGGTGGCGGAGAGCTTGAAGCTCGTGTGGAGCGGGCCCTCGCCGGGTTCGGCATCGCACCAGACGATGAGGAACCCTCCCGGTGGCACGGATACGGCAGGGAAGGTCCACTTGGTCCCGTTCAACAGGTTGTCGGTCAGATGCATGCCGGCGAGCTGGATGGGGGTTTGCCCGCCGTTCCAGATCTCGACCCAGTCGTCGAAGTCGCCGTGCTCGTCGGCGATGGTCGTGTCGTTGGCGGCCATGAACTCGTTGATCTTGAGCGCCGGCCCCACGTAGCCGGTGGTGAATGTGTAAGTCGTCGTCGGGGCGCCCGGCGGGTCGACAGTCACCGCTCCCAGATTGTCCTGTGCGCTCACGTAATAGAGAACGGTCGTCTGGGCGGGCTGACCGGGAAGGAAGCTGCCAAAGAGCCCGTCTCCGGCGGCACCGTCGCCATGCTGCCCATCATCGAGCAAGCTCTGGATCAGGAACCCGGTTCCGGCATCGTAGTGAACCTGGGTCGCGGTCAGCGATCCGTCGTCCCAGATCTCAGCCGTGATCAGGACGGGAGAATTGGCAGGCGGCGCCCCCGGGAAGTGACCGACGTCCCTCACCTGCGGGCGGATGTTGCCGCCGCCCACATTCGCCGTTCCCGGGGTAGGGGTGGGGAGGATCTGCCAGTAAGAGCTTGCATCGGGGAGCCGGCCGTAGCTTGCATCGGTATACTGGCGATCGTAATCGCGCACATCGATGGCGGTCGAGGTCGCGAGCGGACCGGAGAAGATCCCCACCTCCTCGTCCCCGACATCGAGGACGAAGGGCGCGTGCCGCGGTCCCTCCTGAGGCTCGTTGTCGCACCAGATGACCAGCTTCTGCCCGGGGGCGAGGGTCGTATCCATGAGGGCGAACATCCCCGGGATGGTGAGGTTGTCGGTCAGGTAGAGGCCAAGAAGCGAGACCGGCTGATTGCTCCGGTTCATGAGCTCGACCCAGTCGTCGTAATCACCCCACTCGTCCTGGACCGTCGTCGAGTTCGAGGCCTGGATCTCGTTGATCACGATCGGCGGCGGCGTTTCCGAGGCGTTGATCAACGAGCTCAGATACGAGGTCCTGCCGGTGACGTAGCCCGCGATCTCGCTCGGCCCGGCGTGGAACCAGTCGTTCTTCTCCCAGCCCCATTTCCACCAGTCGCGCTCGGCGTCGGTCTGGATTTCGGCGTAGGTCGAATCGATGAGCCCGCCCATGGCCCCCGAAGTGAAGGTGTTGGCGAAGATCTGCCGGATGCGGTCGAAGAAGAGCTGCTTGAAGACCGGCACGTTCTGGACATGATTGAACAGGCGATTCCCGGTGCCGACAAACATCGAATAGGTCGTCGTCATGCCCTGCCCAAAGACAATGGTGCTGCCGAAGGTGAGGTCACAGTCGAAGGGGATGAGCGTCCAGCGATCGTTGATCAGGTTATGATGCAGGAACCAGCTCTTGTAGGTCAGGTCGCTGTTCGAGAGCACGCTCTCGGTGGCATAGAAATCGAAGAACCGATTGAGGTCGACGTGCCCGGCCACATAATTGAACACCGAGTCGGCGCGAGTGAGGTTGAGCCTCTCGATGAAGGAGATGAGATCCGAATAATCGCCTGGATCTCCCATCTCCTTTTCATAGAGCGTCATGTACTCCTGAAGGTTATCGAGGACGACGAGGTTGCTGCCGTGACCATTGCCAAGGAAAGTCCCCGTCGGTTTGTAGAGGGTGGCATTGTCGACATCGAGACCGACTCGCTCCAGGAACTCGACATCCACGTTCTCGACGTCGGTATGGACCCCCGTCCACTCGTCGTTGACGACCGTATGGACGCTCCGAGCTCGCGGCGTGGGGCAGTCGTTGCGCTCCAGAAGCTGGTAGGCCAGCCGATTGTGCATCAGCGTCTTGTCGACGTATTCCCCATTGACGTTGAAGTTGTCTCGCCCGGCGTAGAGCCCGGTCCCGAGCTTGACCTTCCATGACTTCTTGAGCAGCGACCGGGAGACGTTGCCCCGGTACCGGGTCTTGGCGTCGGGGAAGAGCTGGCCGTCGAAAGCGACCTGGCAGGAGACGTAGGTGTCGCTGGTCGGGTTGTCGTTGAGCACCTCGAGCGAATCGGGGTTGATGAGCACTTCGACGATCGGGAGGGTGGTGGCGGAATGGGGGAGTGAACTCGCGCTCATTGGCGGCGCCGACGGACTCGAGACGTTGCCGAAGGCATCGATCGCCCGCACCCGGTAATACCAGGGGCCGCCGATGGGTGCGTCATCGAGCCGCCGGGAGACATGCTCGATACCTGTTCCCACGGGGGTAAAAGGCCCTCCCAGATTCGCCGAGCGCTCGACCGTGTAACCGGCGATATCATCCTCCGGAGAGTCGTTCCAATCGACGCCGACCGCATTG
>JBIOUT010000098.1:0-5893 GCA_044867365.1 Candidatus Eiseniibacteriota bacterium
CCCATGCTTATGTCGCCGATGGCGCTTCGGGCCTCACGGTGATCGATGTCTCCGACCCCGCCTCGCCGGCGATCGTCGGCGGGGTCGATACGCCGGGTGAGGCGCATGGGGTGGCGATCGCCGGCACCCATATCCTGATCGCCGGCGGCGATTCCGGTCTCCAGATGGTCGATGTCTCCGACCCCGCCCTGCCCGCGATCGTCGGCGGGGTCGATACGCCGGGTTTTGCCTCGAGCGTGGCCGTGGCCGGAACTCAGGCTTATGTCGCCGACGGCGACACGGGATTGCAGATCATCGATGTCTCCGATCCCCACTCACCGGTGATCGTCGGTTATGTCGACACGCCTGGGAGCGCACGTAGCGTGACCATAGCCGGCACCCATGCTTATGTCGCCGATGGCGCTTCGGGTCTCAGGGTTGTCGACGTCTCCATCTCCCAAACGCCGGTCATCATCGGCAGCGCTCTCTTGCCGGCTGAGGCAAACGGCATCGCCGTGGCAGGCACTCTCGCCTTCGTCGCCGGCGGGGAGTCGGGGCTTCACATCATCGACATCTCCGATCCCCGCTCGCCGGTGATCCGCGCTCGAGTGGACGCTCCGGACGATGTGCTCGATGTTGCGTTAGCCGGCGACCACGCCTTCCTGGCCGACAAGAACTCGGGTCTCGAGGTGGTCGACGTCTCGAACCCGGTGGCGCCGCCGATCGCCGGCAGCGTCGCCATGAGCGATGCCTCGGACATCGTCGTTGCCGGTAACCGGGCCTACGTCGCCGATGGGTTTTCGGGTCTGCAGGTCGTCGATATCACGAGCATCGCTACGCCGGTCGTCGTCGGGAGTGCGGACACCCCCGGTTATGCCCGGGGCGTGGCGTTGACCGGTAACCTCGCATGCGTGGCCGATGGCGCGTCCGGGCTCCAGGTGATCGATATCTCGAACCCGGACTCGCCGATGCTTCTCGCCGGCCTCGATACCCCCGATGTGGCTAGTGACGTGGCGGTTGTCGGGACTCATGCCTTTGTCGCCGACCGTCTCTCCGGCTTGCAGGTGATCGACATCGCCAATCCAAGCTCACCTGCGATTGCGGGCAGCATCGGCATGCCGGGCCTGGCCTCGGGGGTGGTTGTCGAAGGCAACCTCGCCTATGTCGCCGATCACGGCCTCCAGGTCGTCGATGTGTCGAACCCCGCTTCTCCGATGATCGTCGGCGGAATTGGACTCCCGCATGTGGCCACCGCCCTCGCTGTTGAAGCGGGTCATGCCTATCTGACCGGCGGCGGCTCCGGTTTGTGGATCATCGATGTATCGGACCCGACGTCACCGGCGGTCGTCGGCACCGTAGAGACGCCCGGCGATGCCGGGGCCGTGGCGCTCGAGGGCGGCGTCGCCTATGTGGCCGACGGCACCTCCGGACTCCAGGTCGCCGACGTCTCCCACCCTGACTCGCCGGTGATCATCGGCAGCGTCGCAGCGGCGGGCCAGGCTGCAGGGATTGCCTACGCCGGCAGCCGGGTGTTCATCGCCGGCAGTGACTCCCTTCGGATCATCGATGCCCAATGCACTGCGCCCAATCCAGTCACACTTTCGCTTTTCGAAGCCACCTCTGCACCGGGAGGAATCCTCCTGCGCTGGCGATCCTCTTTCGAAGACAATCACCTCGGATTCTATGTCCGGCGGGCGACCAATCCGCGCGGCGGGGATTTCCGGATCTCGGGTCTCATCGTCCCTCCGGGACCCTATCGGTTTCTCGACACGAGGGTGGCGGTGGGGAGCGTCTTTTTCTATCGCCTGGAGGCCATCGATGGGGCCGGCGGGAGCGAGTTCTTCGGTCCCATCATGGCTCAGGCCGGCGGCCAGGCGGCCCCTGCATTCCATGACCGACTGGGGGAGAGCCGGCCCAATCCCTTCACGGGTCGCACCTCCATTGACTTCGAGCTTGCGCGAGCGGAAGAGGCGCGGCTGCGGATCTTCGATGCCTCAGGTCGATGCGTGCGCACTCTCCTCGACGGGCGACTCCCGGCCGGGAGGCGGCAGGCTTCCTGGGACGGGAAAAGCGACCGGGGCCAGCCCGTCGCCGCCGGCATCTATTTCTGCCGGCTCGATGCCGCCGGGTTCTCCGCTTCTCTCACCCTCGTCCGGCTGCGATAAGTCCTCTCATCCTGGGCCTAACGTCTCTGGTCTCTTCCATTTGCGCTCAATGAGCGAGGCCGGATTGCCGATACCCAAGGGAACTCAATCCGGAGGCGAGGCATGTCCCAGACAGATCGGGCTGGAAGTCCATTCGCGAGCATCGCCTTGATGGCCGGGCTCTCGGCGCTCGTCGGCATTCTGTCGGGCTGCGCGGGTGGCGCGGCGGGCCTCCGCGGCCGGCTCATTCTGCCGCAGCCGGCGAGTGGCACCCTACGGAGTTCGGACCCTCAAGAAGGGCTAACCATCTTCGGCGCTCAAGACGCCGTCATTTCACTCATTCCCAAAGACGAGCAAGAGTCCAAGGCCGCAGCCACGCATCCCAAAATCGAAGAGAATGCTCGAGGGTTCGAACCGCGGGTTCTGGCGGTGCCGGTCGGCTCGAAGGTCGAGTTCCTCAATCACGATCACGTTTACCACAAGGCGTTCAGCATCTCGCCGGCCAAGAAGTTCAATTTGGGAGCGCAGGTGCCCGGCGGTACCCATTCGGTGGTTTTCAATCACACCGGGGTAGTGAACCTCTATTGCGAGCTGCATCCCGCGGCGGTCGGGTTCATCGTCGTCCTTCCCAATGAGCTTTTCACCAAGCCCAACGCCCGCGGTGAATTCGCTTTTCCGGATCTCGGCGAAGGCACCTACACGGTCTTGGTCTGGCATCCGAGGTACGGAGAATTGCGCCGCCAGGTCAAAGTGCCACGGGGCGGCGAAACGGATCTCGAGCTCGCCTACTGATGCGCTACGAGCTGCGCTTGAAAATCCTGCTCTTGTCGGCTGCTGCCCCGGCGGTCCTTGGGCCTGCAGCCATCTGGTTTGTCAATCGAAGCGTCACCGCTCATGTGCGCTCCACGATCGACGACAGCCTGCGCAGTGCGGCGCTCGTGTGTGAGAATGGGTTGATCGCCCGAACCCGGGCCATGCAGGCTTCCGCCGATGTCGTGGGGCAGGACCCGCGCTTCTTCTCCGCCCTGACCCTGCCGGGCGGGGCTGGAGATCCTCATTTCCGGCGAACCATTGAGGGAGTTGCCCGGGACTTCAACCGGATCGCCAAGGCCGATCTCTTCGAAGTGCTCGACTCGCGAGGCCAGATCATCGCGTCGGTGGGGAGGAGAGCGGCGACGAAGAACAGCCGCAACCAATGCCGCGAGCTCACCCAAGCCGGGCATGCCGTGTCTGCGGTCATCGTCGGTGCGGACGGCCAGATCTATCAAGCGGTGGCGAGGCCGGTGCTCGCCGGGAAGCGGGTCGTCGGCATCCTGGCCGTTGGGCTCGTGGTCGGAGACGACCTCGCGCACGCTCTCGAGGTCCAGACGCGCAGCCAGATCTCATTCATCGCCGGCGACAAGGTGACTGCGAGCAGCATTGAGGGAGAGGACGATCAAAGGGCGCTCGTCCGCGGGCTCGCCGGAGTGTTCCCGGCCGGTACGGCCGTCCCGCCTTCGGCGCCGGCAATCATGGAGATCAAGGGAGGATCCGAGACCTCCTTGGCCCTTGCCCGGCCGTTCCAGGGAGCGGTCGAAGGAAGCCGACTGCTCTATGTGGTCCAGCGCTCCCTCGCCGACAAGACCGCATTCGAGACCACGTTTCTCATCAAAGTCCAGGGCGGACTGGGCAAGCTCGGGGCGATCATCATCATCGTCGCAATGGTTTTCGGCTTGATCTTGTCTCATCACATCACTCGACCCATCTTGTCTCTGGTACGCGGGGCGGAGGAAATGGAGCAGGGGAACTACGAGTACCCGCTTAATATCCGGACCCAGGACGAGATCGGCTATCTTGCCGACCGCTTCAGAGAGATGCGGGAACACCAGCGCACCTACGTCAACAGCCTCAAGGAGGCGGCGCGGCTCAAGAGCGAGTTTCTCACCGTGGCGACCCACGAACTGCGAACTCCGTTCTCGATCATCAAGGCTTACAGTGAGCTTCTATCCAACGGCAGCATGGGTCAGGTCAGAGGCGGGCAGAAAGAGGCGCTCGATGTGATCGAGGTGCAGCTCAAGGGCATCGAGCAGATCATCGAGGACGCCAGCTGGATCGCCCAGATCGAGAGCGAGGATCCGATCTTGAAGATTGAGGAGTGCGAGGTCAGAGCGATGGTCGATGCCGCGCTCGAGACCGCCACCGCCGATGCGACCGAGCGAGAGCACATCTGGTTGATCGAGATTGCTGCGGATGTGGGGACGGCTTTTCTCGACGGCCCGCGCTTCGGACAGGCGATCGCCCATCTGGTGAGGAACGCCATCCGTTTCACTCCCGACGGCGGCCGGATCCGGGTGCTCGCCCGCTCGAACGGAGGCTACCTGATCATTCAGGTCGAAGACTCGGGGATAGGAATCGCCGAGGACAAGAAGGAGCACCTCTTCGACCGCTCGTTCATGCTTCGCGATTCGCTCCAGCACCATTCGTCGCGGACACTGGAGTTCAACTCCGCCGGTCTCGGCCTCGGGCTTCCCCTCGCCCGCGGGATCGTCGAAGCCCATGGCGGTGCGATCGAGGTCGAGAGCGATCCCGGGCGGGGAAGCACCTTCACCGTCACCGTTCCCTGCGACGCCCGCTCCTCCGAGTCCCTCGAGTCCCTCGCCGCCTGAGCCGGGTTTTCAATCGAGGAGCACCAGACGCCGGCTCTCGGCTTTCCCGCCGGCCTCGAGGCGATAGAGATAGACGCCGGCGGGGAGCCGGCTGCCGTGCGCATCGCGGCCGTCCCAGCTCACCTGATGTTCGCCGCGATCGCGGGCTCGGCGTTCTTCGAGAGTCCGCACCAGCCTTCCCGAAACGTCGTAGATCCGGAGGTCGACCTGCGCCGGCGACGATAGCGCGTAGCGGACGACGGTAAGAGTGGTGAATGGATTGGGAAAGCTCGGATCGATCCGAGCCACCGCCGGGGCGAGATCCGGGGTGATGCCCGAAGTGGCCTCGCATTGGCTCGGATAGACGAATAGGCCGAAACCCAAATCGGCGGCGTAGGCCTGGCTGCCACTCACCGTAACGTCATGGAAGCTGAGATACGCGGCGGGGACGTCTCCCGCCAGCAGTGGATCTGCGGGATTGGATATGTCCAGAATCGTGAAACCGGCGAAACCGCCGGCGACGAAGAGATGCTCGCCGCTCACCTCGACATCATCGATGTTGCCACCGGGAGTGACGATGCTCGCCAGCAGCGCCGGAGCGCTGCGGTCGGAGACATCGACGACAAGCACTCCGGACTGGCGATCGGCGACATAGGCGTAAGATCCGGCAACCGCCACCTCCCACGATTGGTCGGGCGTGTCGAGAAATCCCACGATTGCCGGAGAACCGGGGTTCGAAATGTCCACGATCTGTAAACCGCCTAACCGATCGGCGACATAGGCGGTGGAGCCGGACAACGCCACGGCGAAGGCGTTGCCTGGAGTGTTGACGCCGCCGACGATCGAGGGCGAGGTGGGGTCGGTGACATCGACGACCTGGAGCCCGCCGGTGTTTCCGTCGGCGACGAAGACATAGTGCCCGGCAACTGCAGCGCCATTGGCCCCTCCGGGAGTGTCTACGGATCCCACGATCACCGGGGACGCCGGATTGGTAACATCCACTACTTGCAGCCCGCCCACGGGACCATCGGCAACGTAAGCATGAGTGCCGGATACCGCAACGCTGACCGCGTCGCCTGGGGTGTCGACATTGCCGAGGAACGCAGGAAGAGCCGGGTTCGACACGTCGATGATGGTCAGCCCTCC
>JBIOUT010000099.1:0-4389 GCA_044867365.1 Candidatus Eiseniibacteriota bacterium
CCAGCCGCCGATGTCCCTCGATGAGATGCGGCCGGCTCTCGCCCATCGGGTCAGGACTCGCGAGGCGGGCAACGCCTATTACGCCTGGCAGCTGTCGATGTTCGACAAATACCATTTCAAGATCAACGAAGAGAACTTCAAGGCCTTCATGTTCCAGCTCCGGGACAAGATCGCATCCTACGAGGCGATCAATTCGACCAAACGCGACTCCCTTGCGGTGAGCTGGGTCTTTTCTGGATGGCCGTCGGAGGAGCTCACCAAGGAGCTGGTCACTTTCGACGGCGGCCGCCTGATCGTGGGCGAGTTCCACCGGGCCTACCGGGATAAGCAGGTATGCCCTACCTGCTTATGGCGGGACTCCGATGTGCAGTTGAGGCAGTTCGTTCGTGGGCTCGCCTTCGACAAACTGGTCGAGCTCGAGAAACGCGCGATCCGCGCCGAACGCCTGCCGGCCCTCAAGACCGAGCTCAAGCGGCGCAAGGACGACCGCATGGCCCAGTACTACCTGACCAGCATGACCGCCTCCAACAATCAAGTCGGTGAAGACGAGGCCCGCGCTTTCTGGGAAGAGCACAAGGAGGAGTACAAGAAGCCATCGAAGGTCAAGGTACGTCGGATCCTGGTGGAAACCGAAGAGCAGGCGCGGGACATCGTCAAGCGATTGGAAGGAGGCGCCGACTTCGCCGCCCTGGCGGAGCGCTTCTCCAAGGACGAGACCACCAACTGGCGCGGCGGCGAGACCGATTTCTTTGGAGCGGGAGCGCTGTATGGAGTGGGTGACGTGGCGGTCAAGCACGAGGTCGGGGAGCTCATTCCGCCGTTCAAGAGCCGCAAGGGATGGGAAGTCATCCTCATCCTCGATAAGACTCCGGCGGGGCTCATGACCTTCGATGAGGTCAGGGAGATGGTGAAGAGCCGCGTCGCCACCATCAACGCCGGAGAAAAGACCCAGGAGATCCTCGACAACTTGCGGCGGGCGACAGTCATCCAGATCGACGAAGGCAACCTGGCGCGGGTCGCCCTCACCTCCTGAGCCCGCGCGAACTAGAAGCGAGCCACATGCCGTCGCTTCCCGCGGGCTCGAGCCGGCCGGCGGTGAGCACCCACCTCACGTCGGCGAGTGCGGCAAGCTCGGGATCGTGACTCACCACGAGAACCGCTCCCCCCTCGGCTGAGAAGGAGCGCACGAGCCGGTGAAGCAAGCGCCGGCCAGGCCCGTCGAGACCCGCTCCCGGCTCGTCCAGAAGCAGGATCGGTCGGCGCGAGAGGAGACTTGTGGCGAGAGCGAGGCGCCGGACCTCTCCGCCCGAGAGCTGGAGCGGCGGGCGCGAGAGAGTGGTCGAGTCGAGACCCAGTCGGGCGAGCGCGAGGATCATCGTCTCGATGATCCCTCGCCGAGTCGTATTCGCTGCAAACCCCGTGAACTCTTCCAGCTCTTCTTCGACCGTGGGCCGATAGAAGAGACGCTCGGCCAGCTGGAAGACGAGAGTGACCCGCTCCCCGAGCGGGGCAGACGGGTCCAACTCGAGATGGCCCGCCAAAGGCACAACGAGGCCTGCCAAGGTGAGCAGCAACGTCGATTTTCCCGCTCCCGACCTTCCTCCGATATGCGTCACCGTCCCCGGGGAGAGCTCGAGGTCGAGAGGTCCAAAGACCGGCGAGCCATTCCATCCGCCTTCGAGCCCGCGCGCCCGCAGAGTGCTCGGCCGTCTAGGGGCGAGGGGTCCCAGTGGCCCCGCGACCTCTGCTTCATCGGTGCCGAGGAGCCGCCCCGCCAGGAGAGGAGGGAGAGGCCCGGGGCCGTCGTGAACGACACTCCCTTGATCGAGAACGATCAGGCGAACGCTGTCATTCACTCCCGATCCGCTTCTCGCGGATGGTTGGGAATTGGCGCTCGCGCCGTGGGGCGCGGATGGCAAGGTGGAAAGATCCAGCCGGAGAGCCTTTCCCCCGCCGGTCGCTTCTGCGATCGCTCGTTCCACCTCCCATGTCGACTGCGGATCGAGATGAGCGGTCGGCTCATCGAGCACCAGATAACGCGGCTCGGGAGCAAGCGCCGCCGCGAGCGCGACCCGCTGCATTTCTCCCCCGGACAGGGTGCGGGGCGACCGATCCGCCAACGGCTCAAGATCGAGGGCGGCGAGAAGAGACCTCACTCGTTCCTCGATGTGGGCCAGCGGCCAGCCCAGATTCCGCAGTCCGAGAGCGATCTCGTCCATGACCCGCGAAGTGAGAAGCTGGGTCTCAGGATTCTGGAAGAGGAGACCGATCCGCGATGCCACGGCGCGGCGGGAGACGCGGTAATCGGCCGGGAACCCATCGACCTCGACGGTGCCGGCCTCCGGCGTGATCAAGCCGGCAAGCGCCAGCGCCAAACTCGATTTTCCTGCTCCGGAGCGACCGAGAAGGAGAACCCGTTCACCGGGGCGTAAGGCGAGATCCACCGCGGAAACGACCGGCGGTCGCCGCCCGTAGCGAATCCGAACTCCCCGTGCCTCAATCACGACCCGGCGAGGGGCCGGTCTCGCTCTCCTCGCGCGGTCCCCGTCCTTTCACCTCCTCCTCGCGTGGATCACGTCCTCTCACTTCCTCCCATGCCCGGCGGGCGGCGGCGGCGACGACGGCGAAGGGCACTCCATGCGCCGCTGCGGCGCGCGCCACGTCCTCGGTTTCGGGCGCGCCGTCGAGGAGTTCGCTTCCGCAAGGGCCGGCCCCATCGACTGCGGGGCGACGGGTTTCTTTCATCCGCACCGGGCCATAGGGAGTCTTTACTTCCATGATGTCACGGCCAAGAACGCGCCGCTCCTCACGGCGGAGCCTGACCCCGAGGCTGGTCGTCTCGCGTAGGATGTGTCGCGCCAGAGACTCGGCGGCCGCCGGTGGCGCGAGGACGGTGAGCAGGGTGCCGCTTCGCCCTTTTTTCATTCCCACTGCGGTCAAATGAACGTCGATCGCCCCGGCCGCCCGCAGGCGGTCGGCGGCATGAGCCAGAGCGGCTGGAGTCTGGTCATCGATGGCTGCTTCGAGGACCACGACCTCTTCGTTCATCACCGCTCCGAGAACGCTCACGCCGGATCCCTGCTCGCCCGATCCCATGCCAGCGACCTGCATCTCGCCGAGAAGCGCGCGCACGACGTTCGGGCGATCGGTGCGTTGCCGTTGTCCGGCGCCGATTCCTATGCGCTCGATCGCAAGTGTGGGTGCAGGAGCCGGCGCTCCGAGCGTGGTGAGGATCGCCGCGGCCGTCGGGGTCACCCATTCGCCCGGGCGACCGCCGAGCCGGATCGGGATGCCGGTCAAGAGCTCGAGAGTCGCGGGAGCCGGAACCGGGAGCACACCATGAGCGGTGGCGACGGTCCCGGTGCCGGGAGCAAGGATGCCGTAACGAATGGCCTCGATGCCGAGGAGCTCGAGGGCGACGGCGGTGCCGGCGATGTCGACAATGGCGTCCGCCGCACCCACTTCATGAAAGTGAACCGTCTCGATCCCGACTCCGTGCACGCGGGCTTCCGCCGCGGCGAGGCGCTCGAACACTCGCTTCGCTCGCTCGGCGGCAAGCGGCGTCAGTCGAGCGAGCATGGTGAGAATATCGGGTAGGGTGCGGGCAGGCTGCGGGTCGGTCACGATGACCGTGACTCGCGTCGCTCCGAGCCCACCGACGGCGACGCGTGTCGCATCGAGGCGAGCGCCGGCAAGGGGAAGCGGCGCCAAGCGCGAGCGGATCGCCTCGATCGAGGCTCCCAGGTCGATGAGCGCGCCGAGAAGCATGTCGCCGGCGGCCCCGCCCACCGGATCGAAATAAACCGTCCGCATGATGGTTGACTGATCAGCCCTTACCGTCGGGGAGCTCGCCGGTAGACGCCTGCTGCCGCCAGCGCATGAGGACGGCGGCCGCATAACCCGCTCCGAAGCCGTTGTCGATATTGACGACGGTGAGTCCGGCTGCGCAGCTCGTGAGCATACCGAGGAGCGCCGCCACGCCGCCGAAGCTCGCCCCATAGCCGACGCTCGTCGGCACTCCGATCACCGGACAATCGACAAGCCCTCCGACGACGCTGGGCAATGCCCCCTCCATCCCCGCCACCACGATGATGACACTGGCGGCGCGCAAACGGGCGGAGCCGGCCAGCAATCGATGGATCCCCGCCACTCCCACGTCGAGCAAGCGGTTCACCGTGCAACCGAGAGTCTGCGCGGTGACTGCCGCCTCCGCCGCCACCGGCAGATCGGCGGTGCCCGCCGAGACAACGAGCACCTCGCCCGGCAACCGGCTCACCTCGCCGCGCGAGATGACGACGGTCCGGGCCACCGGATCCGCCTCGGCCTCGGGGAAGGCGCTCGCGAGCGCCTGCGCCGCCTCCGGAGCGGCGCGGGTGACAAGCACCGTTT
>JBIOUT010000100.1:0-5044 GCA_044867365.1 Candidatus Eiseniibacteriota bacterium
GCCTCCGGTTCCGGAGCGAGTGAGGGCCGGCGGCGTCGCGCGGCCGTCGCGGAAGCCGGGGTATGATGGGCGCTCGGGTCGACCGAATGACACTCCGAACGACACCCATAGACGTGGGAGGGCGCAGACCATGACGCGATCGGGACGCTGGTTCCCCTTGCTCGGCGCGCTCGCCGCCCTCGTGCTCGTCCTCGGCCTCGGGGCCGGTCGGGCGGAGGCCGCGGTCGAGAATCTCGGTAGGGGACACGATCGGACAGGGGAGACGATCGGGCAGTGGACACGATCGGCCTCATCTCCGGAACCTCGATGGACGGGATCGACGCCGCGCTCGTGCGCATCGTCTCGGGTCCCCGTCGCCCTGCGATCGAGGCCCTCGATTTCCTCACGGTTCCCTATCCGCCGGAGCTCGTCCCGCCGCTCAGAGCGGCGGCGGGAGGAACGACGTTGACCGCCGCCGAGCTCGGCCAGCTCCATGTGGCGGTGGGCGAGGCCTTCGCACGAGCGGCCGGAATCCTCCTATCCCGCCCGCCGGCCAAGGGGGCTCGGGTTCGCGCCATCGGTTCACACGGACAGACGGTGGCTCATCTGCCCGAGCGGGGAGTGAGCGTGCAGCTCGGCTCGGCGGCGGTGATCGCCGAGCGGACCGGTCTCCCGGTGGTGAGCGATTTCCGCGCCCGCGATCTCGCCGCGGGAGGTCAGGGGGCGCCGCTCGTTCCTTTCCTCGATCAGATCCTGTTCACCGATCCCGAGCGGACCGTGGCGGCGCTCAATCTCGGCGGCATCGCTAACATCACTCTTCTTCCGCGTGGTCCCTCCGGCTCGAGCATGGCGGCGGCGGTGCGCGCCTTCGACACCGGGCCGGCCAACATGGTCATCGATGGGATGGTGCGGCGACTGAGCGGCGGCCGCGAATCGTGCGATCGAGATGGGGCGCGGGCGCGTCGGGGCCGGGCGTCACCCGAGCTCCTCGCCGAGCTCCTCGAGCATCCGTATTTTGCCCGCCGTCCACCCAAATCGACCGGCGCCGAGACCTTTGGCGAAGGCTACATCGATGAGCTCGTGGCCGCCGGTAAACGGAGCCGCCTGGGAGACGATGATCTTATCGCCACCACCACTCGACTCACTGTCGAGTCGATCGCCCGCGCGCTCGATGACATGGCCATCGAGCGGCTGGTGGTGTCGGGAGGCGGAGTCCACAATCCGGTGATCATGGAAGGCCTCGCCGCCGCCTTGCCACGCACCGAGGTCGTGTCGAGTGCTCGCTTCGGGATCGACCCCGACGCCAAGGAGGCGGTTGCCTTCGCGGTCCTGGCCTGGGCTCATCTCGAAGGGCGAGCTGCGGGTCTGCCTCAGGTCACGGGAGCGCGATGCTCGACCGTCCTCGGCAGTCTGGTCCCGGGAAAGAGCGAGAAGCGTGTCGAGGAAACCGTGGAGGAATCGAGACCCATGGAGTCGAGGTCGAGGCCCGAATGATGTCGCGTGGAATGATGTCACGTGGAATGATGGCACGTGGAATGATGGCGCATCGCCTCATCCTCCTTCTTTTCATTCTCTCTCCGTTCATTCTCTCCTTCTCGGGCTGCGCAGGACGAGTGATGGCGCCTCCTGGAGCTCCTCCGGCGCGGGCGGCTCTTCATCCCGGGCGTCCGCTCCGGGTGGGTGTCGTCCTCGAGGCCACCGCGGTCGACATTGCGTGCGGTGGGCCCGCCGTGGTCGAGCTCGGCTCGGGAGCGGTGGTCGGCCGGTTTCGGCGCTTGCGGATCACCCCCGCCGATTCCGGGATGTTGGCGGTCGAGCCGGCGGGAGCGGAGCGGCGGCTCTTTCCCGACACCTTGCGTTTCGATCCCGCTCCCGGACAGGCGCTCGCGGCCAATGGCACCGCTTATCGCGGCGGCATCGAGGTCTACAGCGACGGCCGGGGCACCTTGACCGCGGTCAACCGGGTTGACCTGGAAGCGTACCTTCTCGGGGTCGTGCCGCTCGAGATCGGCGACCCGGGGCCGGCGAGCCAGGAGGCGATTCGGGCGCAGGCGGTGGCGGCCCGGACCTATGCGGTGTCCCATCTCGAGCGCTGGCCCGAGCTCGGATTCGATCTCTACGGCGATGTCCGAGATCAGGCGTACGGCGGCACGGCGGCGGAACGCCCGGTGACATCGCGGGCGGTCGCGGCAACGACGGGGATCATCGCCACCTATCACGACCAGCCCATCGGCGCCTATTACTCGGCGGCCTGCGGCGGCATGACCGCGGCGGTGGACGAGACCTGGAACTTCCCTCCGGAGGACTACCTCCGTCCTCATAAAGATCGGCGGGGAGACGCAGATTTCTGCCGGTTCTCGAAGAATTACCGCTGGCAGGAGCGCTGGTCCGCCTCCGATTTCTTGGATCTCCTCTCCCGCAATCTCCCCGCCGAGTTCGGGGCCTCTTCCCCGCCGGGAGAGCTCGAGGAGGTGCGGGTCGAAGCGCGGAACTCCTCCGGGCGGGTACGGCGCCTCGCCGTCCGGGTCGGCGGGCGGGAGGTGGTGATCGGGGGCGACCGGGTGAGATGGGTCCTCCGCCGGCCGGGGGGGTCGATTCTCCGTTCCTCCGCCTTCGACATTCACGTGGTCGGGCGGGGGGGCCGGGTGGAGGGAGTGGTGGCCGATGGGGCGGGGAACGGCCATGGGGTGGGAATGTGCCAGGCGGGTGCGATCCAGATGGCGGCCGAAGGCTATGACTACGGGCAGATTCTGAGCCACTACTACCCGGGGATCCGCCTGACTCGATTGCGAGAGCCGGGGCTGGTCGGCCAACCCTGGTTTCGACCGGGAAAGCCCCTGGGGGCCTATGTTAATATGGCGCCCTCCTCCGATCGGCAGAGCTTCCCAATCCCCGGGAGGGGCCTCTGATGTCCACACGCCTCGTGGATGATTTGGCACGTCTGGCGTGCCCGCTCTGTTCCGAGAACTCCGGACTGGCGCTGGCGCTCCGCCTCGAATTGGAGACGGAGCGTGAAGTCGTCATCGCCGCCTGCCGGAACTGCAACCGCCTCTATGAAGTCAGTCCCGGCGGCGAGCTGCGGTTCGAGGCCGGTGAGCTCAAAGCCCTCCAGTGCCAGATGGTTCGATGTCCGGCGTGCGGCTCGGAAGGATATGCGGTGAGCTATGCGCTCCCCGAAGCCCAGGCAGAGAGCCACCGGGTGCTCACCTGTGGCGAGTGCGGGCATACGTTCGTTCCCGACCCCGCAGGAGAGTCGGCGGACCTGGAGTGGAAGGCGTAATACCCGCCTAGGCTGTCTTGCGGGGGGCGGCCATGTCCGGCGCGCCCGGCGCAGCCGAGGAAGCGATCCTCGGCTGGAAGCGCTTCATGATCTCGACCGCGGTGCCCCGGGGGAGCGAGGTGTGGAACTTGACCTCGTCGACCAGCCTCCGGATCAGGAAGAGATTGGCCCCCTCGGCATCGGGGATGTTGGCCCCATTGTCTGCAACTCCGCCCGTCTTTCGTCCGTAATCGCGAAGCACGAGCCGCACCTCGCCGCCTCGCAGCAGCAATGTGGCTTTGATGACCCCGTGCTGGTCGCCTTGGTACGCCTCCTCGATGATATGGATGAAGGCTTCGACGGCGGCGATCTGGAGGTCGAAATGGTCGGCCGGCGGCATATCTGCCACTTCGGCCAGATGACCGATCCATTCGCGCAGGCGCCGAATCTCGACATAGGCACTCGAGAGATGGGTCTTGAGCGCAAGATCGACCGCCTGGCCGCCCGACGGTGAAAACGTGCGCAGGGGTTGAGGCAACGGCCGCGGCTTGGCCAGGGCGCGGGGCATGGAACCTCCGAGGTGGAAAAGTCTCGACGTGAGGAGCGGCCTTCAGCCCGGTTATCGTGAGGAGGGGCTTGCTTCCTTAGCCGGACCCCATCCCATGGGGACTGATATCCTGTACACCCGATGAACGAGAACGAGACGCAGGCCGGCCGGGAGGGTGGAGCGCCGGCGGAGAAGCATGGCGGCTCTCCACCGCCCTCGAGAAGCGTCAGAACGGCCACCGGCATCGATTCCAATCTGTGCGCCGCGCTCTCCTATGTCGGCTGGGGAATGACCGGCGTCCTTTTCTACATTCTCGAGCCCCAGGATCGCTTCGTGCGCTTTCACGCCTTGCAGTCCATCCTCCTCACCGCCGCCCTCATCGTCGTCGCAGTGGGATTGGGGGTCGTCCCCTTCGTCGGCGGCTTCCTCTTTGGACTGGCCTCGGTGGGCTTCGTGCTCGTCTGGCTTCTTGCCATGTGGAAGGCGCTCCACCACGAGCTGTATCAGCTGCCGTTCATCGGCGAGATCGCGCGGGCGCAGGTCGAGCGGCAGAAGTAACGAACGGGCGCATTCCGAGCGATGGACTCCCGTTTCCCAGCCGGAGCGCTCGTCTGCTGCGGTCTCGAAGGCACCCTCGATGACGGCGACCGCCGGCGTTTGGCCGATGCCGGGCTCGCCGGGCATGTGATCTTCCGGCGAAACGTGCCCGACGCCCCGACCCTCGCTTCTCTCACTGCCGAGCTCGGCGCGCTCGCCGCTTCCGGACCGCCTCCCATCCTGGCGATCGATGAAGAAGGCGGGCTCGTCAGCCGTCTCAATCACCTGGGCTTCGAAGCTCCGTCGGCCCTCGCCCTTGGAGCCATCGGCGATGAAGCGATCGTCCGGGAAGTCGGCGGCGAGATCGGTCGGGCGATCAGCGCTCTCGGTCTCAACACTGTTTTTGCTCCCTGCCTCGATGTGCTCACCGAGCCGCTCAATCCGGTGATTGCCACTCGCGCTCTGGGCGACGACGCGGCGGCGGTGACCCGACTCGGGGTCGCCATGCTCGATGGATTCCGCGCGGCCGGAGTGCTCGCGGTGATCAAGCATTTCCCCGGACACGGGGGAACGATCACCGATTCGCACACCCACGAGCCCGTCCTCCATCGCGCTTTGGACGAGATGGAGGCGTGCGATCTGGCGCCGTTTCGCGCCGCCATCGCCGCCGGAGCGCCGGCGGTGATGAGCGCTCATGTGCGCTACCCGGATGCCACTCCCGC
>JBIOUT010000101.1:0-3563 GCA_044867365.1 Candidatus Eiseniibacteriota bacterium
CCCGCGGCAGATCGGGAGCTCCCGCGGCAGCGGTCAGCGCTCCCGGGTAGCGAACCACCACCTCCGAGCCCGCTCCTTCCGCCGGCTTGACCTCGATCTGTTCGGAATCGAAACGCACTTCCTGGACCTGCATCCCGGGAGCGGCCTTTGCGGATTTCCATTCCGCGCTCCCGGCCCCAGGTCGCGATGGTGAATCCCCGAATGCCGGGGCAACCAGCAGGGAGCAGGCAAGAAATGAGTAGGTCCATGCGCCAAGGCGCTCGTGCATCTTGGTGGCTCCTTGCGGAAAGATGGATCAGCTTCGCCCGGGCCGGGGCGATGGAGGGGAGCGGACTAAGCCGCGAGGGTCAAGTCGCTAGCAAGGAGGCGTGAGGCGTCCTCCAAACGCCGGGCGGCGCTGGTGTGCAAACATGTGTGGGGCGACCCAACCGAACACGAACAGCGCAATTATAACGCTCGAGGAGTCAAAAGTCCACCCCTCCCCGCCGATCAGGCCCCCGGGCCTGTTTGCAGAGAGCCGCCGAAGGTATACGGCGTGACCTTTCCCGCCAGGTTGGTGGCCTTGGCGGTGCCGTCGATGCGCGAATCACGGATCGTGCCGCTCCACTCCATGGTGCCGTCGGTGGGACTGTGGGTGGTGGCGCTGAATCTCAGGGCCCCATCGGCTTGCTCGGCCTTGTACCCCGACTTGGAGAAGCCATAGGGCATGCATGCCTTGGACTCGAAGGTCCCCCCGTCGAAGACGAGCTTGTCCGGCTGCTTGGCCCCGGTTGGATCGGTCATCTCGATCTCGAAAGTCTTGCCGTCGAGCGCGTTCGACATGCCGGCCGGGGTCGCTCGCGAGCTCGTATCCGGCGCCGCCACGGCGCGCGGCTGCTCGGTTGGCGGGGCGGGCTCGGGCTCCGCCTTCTCGGATCGCTGGCCGCATCCCATGAGGGTCACCAGCACGAGCACTCCGATCATCGAACCATGCCGCATGGCGCTACCTCCCGTATGGGGCCTCGGCCTCGAAGCGGTAAAAGTGCGCCCGGAGGCCTCACAAGTCCAGTCGTATCCCGCCCGGCTCATCGGAGCACGGTGAGCCGGCGTACCGCCGTCCCTTCCGGGGTCTCGAGTCGGAGCCAGTAGATCCCCGACGGCGCCGGGTGGCCGCCCGCCCGCCCGTCCCAGGTCAGGGAATGCTCGCCGGCTTCGAGGGAGCCATCCAAGAGCCGGCGGACCGCTCGTCCATCGGCAGTGAAGAGGGTGAGCCGCACCTGGCTCTGGTGCCGGAGCAAGAAACGGAAGGTGGCGTTCGGGTTGGCGGGGTTCGGGGAGGGCGGCCAGAGCTCGGGAGATTCGGCGAGCGACGCATCGCCTCGGGTCGGCGCCGGACGAATGGGGCCGGGGACGGCGAGAGCGAGGTTGCCGCGGTTCTGGATGTCGCGATGGAAGAAGGGCCAGGGCAAGCGATCCGCCCGCGCCTCGCCGTCGAGATCCCAGACGGTGAGGTTCTTGTCCCAACCTGCAATTACGACCTCGATCCGGCCATCCCCATCGACATCCCCGAGGGCTGCCGATCCACGCACCTCACCCGATGTCTGGATCGGGAAACCGGCCGCCTGCGTCCCGTCGTGGTTCCACCCGTAGAGCTGGCCGTCCTCGGCCCCGAGGAGAATCTCGGGCCGGCCGTCGCCGTCGACATCACCCACGACCGGAGTCGATTGCGTGGCGCCCGCCGAAGTCGCCTCGGGATCGGTGGCGAAGAGGACGTTTTCGAATCCCGGCACCACGCTGCCGTCGGCGCGCCATGCGCGCAGTCGCGCCAGATGCTGGGCAGGTGGAGGAGCCGAGTTCTCGGCGAGGATGATCTCGGGCCGGCCGTCGCCGTCGAGATCGGCGAGCACCGGTGACGAGGTGCGAGTGGATGGATTGTCGAGGAACGCCCATTGCGGCCAGCCGGGGCGGGGAGCGCCGCGCGACGTGAGGACGTGCACCGAATCGTCCTCGACCGCAATCACCACCTCGAGCTGACCGTCGCCGTCGAGATCGCCGAGCGCCGGCGAGGCGGAGATGCGACCGCCGAGGGTCACCGGGAATCCGGGAGCCTCGCCGCCCGCAGCCTTGAGGGCGTGGACCCGGCCCTGGAGCTCGTCGAGCCCGATCACCAGCTCGAGATCGCCGCCGCCGTCGAGGTCGCCGAGCGCGGGAGTGGCGAAGCTGAAGGCGGCACCGGTCGCGAGCAACACGCCATCGGTGCTCGGATCGTTGTCGCCGTCGCGGAGCTCGCGACCATCGCTGTGCCAGGCGAAGATGTCTCCGGCGTCCCCTCCCAGGACCGCCACCTCGAGGCTCCCATCGCCGTCGAGATCGGCGATCGCCGGCGAGCCCCAGTTGGGGGGACCGATCAGGCTCCGCGGCCAACCGGCGAGCCGCGAACCGTTGAGGTGCCACGCAAAAACTTGCGCCGCCTGCCAGGCGACGGCGACGATCTCCGGCTCCCCGTCGCCGTCCAGATCGGCGACCGCGGGAACGGCGTGAAATCCGCGGATCGGATCGCTGCCGTCGCCAGTGAAGACGCCGCTCGTCACCGCATCTCCATCGCCGTCGCGAAGCTCGGAGGCGTCCCCATGCCAGACATAAATCGCGTCTGCTCCGGTCACGATCTCGGCCGCCCCATCGCCGTCGAGATCGGCGAGGATCGGCGAGCTTGCCGTCTCCTGCCCCATCCCCACCGGCCACCCGGGATGGACGCCGGGATTGGTGGTGCCTTCGACCACGACCGAGACCGGGCTCCGGTTGCCTGACGAGTCGACCGCCACGACCCGATAGGCGAAACGGGTGAGGGGAAGAAGGCCGGCGTCGGTGAGGAAGGCGGCGGGGAGCGGCTGCTCGGTGACCACGGCGAACGGACCGGCCGGGCTCGGAGCGCGCTCGACCTCGTAGCCCAGGAGGTCTCGATCGGGGACCGGCTGCCAGCTCAAGATCACCGCCGACTCCGACCCGCGGGTGCGGAGCGCCGTTGGAACGGCAGGCGGCCGGAAATCGAGCCGGATCGGCGGGATCACGTTGAGAGCGGTGGCGATCGAGACCTCGAGACGCAGACTGTCTGGCATTGCTGCCGGGTCGAGGATGAAGACGAAGGCGTCGCCGGTGGTTCGCTCACCCGGGCGGAGATCGCCGAAGCGAGCGAAGCCGTCGATGAGGGTGACATCCGGGGCGGGATTGCCGGATGCGGCGTCGATGATGCGCGCGGTCGCGGTGACCGCCCGCGCCGTTCCTCGACCCGAGTTCTGGAGCTTGAGCCCGTAGCGAACTTGTTCGCCGGGATCGACCTGGCCGTCGCCGTCGATGGTGTGGCCGGTGACGTGGATGCGGGCTGCGGCGGCCGGCACCGCCCGGCGCACGACCCGCGCAACAGGCGGCGCATTCAAGACGAGCTCGAGGGTGAGGATGTCGCCATCGAGAGCGCTGGGCTCGACCTCGAGCCGCACCCCCCCCACCGTCATCGATCCCCCGGCGGGAACGGCCGGCAAGGGGGCTTGAGCATCGATAATGAGGCCGGGCCCGGCGAGGATCGACGC
>JBIOUT010000102.1:0-2551 GCA_044867365.1 Candidatus Eiseniibacteriota bacterium
AGCCCGATCGATGGCGGCATGGAAACCCGGTCGGCCGCTCGTCGTGACCGCCGTCCTCATGATCGGCGTCCTCGTGGGCGGAGCAGGGTTCGGCTTCGCTGTCGCTTCACCCCCGCCGGCGCCCGAGCGAGCGTGGCAAGCCCTTCTCGTCAACTTGCTCTTCTTCGCCGGCTGGTCCCAGGCGAGCGTTCTCTTCTCGGCTGTGCTCAGGCTCACCCGTGCGCGCTGGGGAGTGCCGCTCGCCCGGCTCGCCGAGTCGGGGGCGGTCTTCGCGCTCGCCGCTCCCTTCGGGCTCCTCGTCCTTTTTGCCGGCGGTGAGCACGTCATGCCGTGGATTGCTCATCCCCGCGCGGATCTCGGAGCCTGGCTCGAGCCTCGATCGGTGATCGGACGCGAGCTCCTGGCCTGGGGAGCCATCGCCGCGGCTGGAGCGGCGTTCGTCGCCGCCTCGCTCCGCCGCGACCTGGGTTCTCTCGACTGGGGAGAAAGAGGCCGGCTCGAGCGTTGGCTCACCCGCCGGTGGCGGGGAGATTCGATCGAGATCGAGCGCTGCGGGCGCCGGCTCGACGTCCTGGCGGTCGTTCTCGCCCTCGCCTATAGCTTCGGGCTCTCGCTCACCGCCTTCGATCTGATCATGCCCCTCGCGCCTCATTGGCGAAGCGCGCTCCTCGGCGGGCACTTCTTCATCAGCACGCTCTATCTGGGAGTGGCGGGGCTCATTCTGGCGGCGGTGGCGGTCGTCAAACCGCTGAGGCTCGGGCGCGCTCTCGATCCCGATCGGATCCATGATCTCGGCAAGCTCTTGAGCGGGCTCGCTCTCTTCACGACTTATCTTTTCACCTCGCAGTTTCTTCCCATCTGGTATGCGAACCTCGGCAACGAGGTGAGCTTCATCCTGCCTCGCATCTATGCCGATCCATGGCGGAAACTGGCGTGGGTGGTGCTGGGCGCCGCGTATCTCGGGCCCTTCATTCTTCTCCTGCCTGCCGGCATGAAGCGCCGTCTGCCGACTTTGGGAGCGGTGGCGGTGCTTGCCGCCGCCGGTCTCTGGCTCGAGCGCTTTCTCCTCGTGGCTCCCTCGTTGTCGAGCGGGGGACATCTCTATTGGGGTGCGGTCGAGGGAATGGTGACTCTCGGTTTCCTCTCCGCCTTCGCCGCCTCGGCGCTCGTCTTTCTCCAGCGCTTCCCCATCCTCCCGGTCGCCGATCCGCGGCTTTACGAGCGGCCGTCGAGCGGCCCCTAGCGAGCAAGCGATGCGGCGAACAGGTCATATCGGAGTCGCCATTGCGCTCGCTCTTCTGGTCGCGGCCGGCGTGGTCGTCGCCGGGGTCGCCCTGGGCCGGCGGCCTGCGCGAGGGCCGCGAGCGGCCCCGCCGCAGCCGATCGCCTTCAGTCATCAAGCCCATAGCGGTGAGCTCGGCCTCTCCTGTCTCTTTTGTCACGGCAACGCCGCCCGCGCGGCGGATGCCAACATCCCCTCTGCTCGCGACTGCTACGTCTGCCATTGGGCGGTGGGGGAGGGAAAGCCCGAGATCGTGAAGCTCGAGAAGCTGGTCAAGGAAGCGACTCCGATCCACTGGCGCAAGGTGGTGCGGCTCCCCGATCACGTGCAGTTCGATCACGAGCCGCATGTCCGCCGCGGGATCGAGTGCCAGGTCTGTCATGGACAGGTGGATAAAATGGAGGCGACCTTCGAGGCTCTGGATTTGTCGATGGGATTCTGCGTCGAGTGCCACTGGCAGCATCAGGCCTCGAACGATTGTCTGATCTGCCATCGCTGAGAGGGTTCAGTGACCGGAACCATGCGGGCCGCTTTGTTCATGATCGTCGCCGCACTGCTGGTCGTCGCCGCTCTGCTCGGCTGCGGCCCGCGCATGGATGACCAGGCCTCGCTCCAGGCTTACGAGGAGGCCATGCCTCCCATGCCCGAAGGGAGCGTCGCCCGCGCCGGCGGCGACCTCATCCCCGGCGAAGAGGCCGCAGCCTTGGTCAATCCCTTCCCTCCCACTCCCGCCAACCAGGCTCGAGGCGCGGCACTCTTCGCCGTCTACTGCATCGCGTGCCACGGCGCGAGCGGACACGGCGACGGCCCGGTGGCCGGGCCTTTGGGTGTCGAGGTCCGCGATCTCACCGGCGAGCATGTGGCGGCCCTCACCGACGGCGAGATCTTTCGCACCATCACCTCGGGAAACGGCGCCATGCTCGGCCTCCGCGGACTCATCGCCCCCGAGGAACGCTGGCTCATCGTGCTCGCCGTTCGGGCGCACGCGCAGGCCGGCGGGAGCGCACGCCGGCCTGCGCGGTCCGCTTGCGGTCCGCTTGCACGGTCCGCCGATCGGGTGCTACGCTCCGCGCCCTTGCTCCACGACCCCCGTCGTGGCGTTGTGCCTTGACCATGCGCGCGCCATGGCCCAAATCTTCCACCGCAGCACCAACACCCTCTCCAAGGTGTCCATCTTCGGTGCGGTTTTCATTCTCGCTGGATTGGTCTGGATCGCCGCCCTCCTCGACCGCTCCTCCTACCTGACCCGAGTCGGGCTGATCATCGAGC
>JBIOUT010000103.1:0-6996 GCA_044867365.1 Candidatus Eiseniibacteriota bacterium
GTCTGGCCTCTGGAGCGACGTATGAGGGCACGTACGTCCCTCCGGGTTACCCGCTCATCCTTGCCGCTGCGATGCAGGTTTTTGGAACGGGTATTGGGTCCGTGGGTGCTCTTCACGGTCTGCTTGGAGGCATCGCCGTTGGGTGCACATTCCTGGCTGCCCGGCGGCTCGTGACGCCAACCGGTGCCCTCGTATCAGCAGCGGTTGTGGCCCTGGACCCGGCAGAAGTCTTTTATGCGACGATGGTTTTGTCCGAGTCGCTCGCTCTGGCACTCGTTGCTGCCGCCCTTGCCGCTCTCGAATCGCGGTCGGTGCGCTTAGGCGCGGTTCTTGGCGGTATTCTTTTGGGTTGTGCGGCGCTGGCCCGAGAATCGGTCGTGCTTCTTCTCCCCCTAATGAGCCTCCAGCTCTGGAGAGAAAGGAGATGGCGACTGGCCGTTGCGTTCCTCGTGGCGGGTTTTCTACCCATCGCCCCATGGACCATTCGCAATCGAGTGGTAACCGGCCAGTGGATTCTTATCTCCAGCCGCGCGGGGTACAACTTGCTCGTTGGCAACAATCCGTATGCCGACGGCTCGCAGCGAGGGGGGAAGCGGATCTTCCAGCTCCCGAATCCGCCGGTTCCGGAAACGCTTCCTCCCGCCGTGCGTCATCAACAAGGAACCCACTACGCACTGGCATGGATGACCTCCCATCCGAAGCAGTTCGCCGTCAAGGGACTCGCCGGCACGCTCCGAATGTTTGGACTCGAGCGGCAATTCCTCTACTGCCTTCGCGAAGGCTACTATGGCCACCGACCGGGGCGATTCGAGAAAGCTCTCCTGGCCGCCGCGAGTGTTGGCTCCTGGATCATCGTCCTGCCCCTTTCCATTCTCGGGCTCCTGGTGGGCGCCACCCGGCTTCGAGCTCTGGGATTGTGTGCTTTGCTGTGGCTAGGCATCCTAGCCTTGGTCTCCTTCGGGGAATGGCGTTTCCGAATGCCGGTGATCCCGGTGCTCATTCTTCTCGCGGCCGCGGGAGGAGAGGCATTGCTCAGGAGGCGAGTGCATCTCCGAACCTACCTGATCGCCGGGGCCATGTTTCTTCCCGTGCTCGCATACTGGGTTGGAGAAATCATTGAGCGGGGCCAGGACATCGGTCAAATTTCAGCCTGATGCAGGGCAGTCGCCGCTTGTATTGGAATTCGTCGACAGTCACGCCCACCTTGGGGACACAGGGTTCGATCTCGACCGCGAGGCCGTGCTCGAGCGCGCGGCCACAGCCGGGGTCGTCGCCATCCTTTGCGTCGGGGAGACCCTCGCCGATGCGGAGAAGAACCTCGATCTCGCCCGCCGCTTTCCGATCCTGAGAGCCTGCGCCGGGCTCTATCCCACTCATCTCGATCCGGCCGCCGAACGCGACGTCGCCGCCTTCATCCGCGAGCATCGGAGCGAGATCACGGCGATCGGCGAGGTCGGGCTCGACCACTGGAAAGTGGAGGACGCCGAGGGCCAGCAACTTCAGGAAGAGATCTTTCGCCGGCAGATCCGACTCGCCCGCGAGCTCGATCTGCCGCTCAACGTCCATTCCCGTTCCGCCGGCCGCCGCACCATCGAGGTCCTGGGTGAAGAAGGCGCTCGCCGCGTCCTACTCCATGCCTTCGATGCCCGCCCGGCCACCGCCGAGCAGGGCGCCGCCCTCGGCTTTCGCTTCTCGATTCCGCCGTCCATCGTCCGCTCGCGTCAGAAAGAGAAGCTCGTCGATCGCCTGCCCCTCGACTGCCTTCTCGTCGAGACCGATTCGCCGGTCCTCGGCGCCGACCCGGGAGCGCGCAACGAGCCGGCTGAGATCGCGGTCGCGGCGCGAGCGGTGGCCGAGCGCAAGGGCGTCACCATCGAGGAAGTGGCCAGGATAACGACCGCCAACGCGAGAGAGCTCTTCCGTCTCGACTGACACCCCCGGTCGATGCGAGAATGCCGCGCTTTGTCGATGACGAGCTGGCAAAAGGGGGTGGTCGCCGCCGACCACCCGCTCGCCTCCGAGGCCGGAGCCGAGATCCTCGATCGCGGCGGTAATGCGGTCGACGCGGCCGTCGCCACGAGCTTCTGCCTGTCGGTCGTCCGTCCCCACTCCTGCGGCATCGGCGGCGGCGGTTTCATGCTCATCCACGGGCGTGACACGGTCGCCGTCGACTACCGCGGCCGCGCTCCGGAGGCGATCGACCCCTTTCACTTCGAGAAGTTGGGTGATCCCCTCGCCAGCCAGTTCACCGGCCTCGCGGTGACCGTGCCGGGGACGGTCGCCGGCCTCCTGCGTGCCCTCGAGCGCTTCGGCACCCTCGATCGCCCGACCGTCCTCGCACCCGCCATCCGTGCCGCCGAGGCGGGATTCGCCGCCGATCGCCACCACGTGCAGATCGCCGGCGAGGTGATCGGATGGTTCGCCGAGGATCCAGCGCGCCGCATCCGCCATCGTTTCCTCTGGGAGCGCGTCCTCGGAGAAAAGATCCCCAGCGAGGGCGACAAGATTCATCTTCCCGAGCAGGCGGATGCGCTCCGGTTCATCGCCGAGCGCGGCGCCGCGGCCTTCTACGACGGACCGATCGGCGAGGCGATCATCGACGCCGTCGCGGCGCACGGCGGCGTGATGACCGCCGAGGACCTGCGTTCCTTCGCTCCCGTTCTCACTCGGCCCCTCCGCGGATCCTTCCGCGGCAGGACTCTTCTCAGCATGCCGCCGCCTTCGAGCGGCGGCATCGCCGCTCTCGAGATCCTCGGTATTCTCGAGCGGTTGGAAAAGATCCGCGGGACGCGGCTCGAAGCGGTTGGACACAACACGGCAAACTATGTCCATCGGGTCACCGAAGCGATGAAACATGCCTTCGCCGACCGCGCCCGCTGGCTCGGCGATCCCGCCTTCGTCGACGTTCCGGTCGAGCGCCTACTCGCCGACGTGGCGCTTCGCGAAGCCGCCTCCCGCATCGATCCGGACCATACGCTCGCCGGGGAGGACTACGGAGTCATCGCACCGGTCCCCGAAGATGCGGGGACGAGCCACTTCTGTGTCGTCGATGCGGACGGCATGGGGGTGAGCTGCACCGAGACGATCAATCTCGAGTTCGGCTCACGGATCGCGGTCGAGCGCTTTGGATTCTTCCTCAACAATGATATGGACGACTTCACCACCATTCGCGGCGAGCCGAACGCCTTCCGGCTTCGTCAATCCGACCGGAATCTCCCCGCCCCCCGCAAGCGTCCGCTATCGAGCATGACCCCCACCATCCTTCTGGATGACCGGGAACGTGTGGCGCTCATGGTAGGAGGATCGGGAGGGCCGCGCATCATCACCGGGGTCGTGCAGTCGCTCCTCAATGCGACGGTGTTCGGAATGGGGGCGGCGGATTCAGTGGGGAGTCCCCGCTTCCACCATCAATGGTGGCCGCATGTCCTCGGCCTCGAGGCGCCGCCCGCAGGCGGCCGTCCCTTCGCCGGTATCGAAGCCGCTCTCCAGGCGAAGGGCCACGAGACTGGACCGGCCGAAAAGGTAGGAGCGATTCAGCTCATCCGGCGCATTGACGATCGCTTCGACGCGGCGAGCGACCCGCGCAAAGGCGGCCGCCCCGCCGGCAGCTCCGCCGGCCGCTGAACCGCGCTAACGCGCGAAGCGCGCCTTGATCTGGCCCCAGGTGCTCGGAGTCACCGGCGCCGCGCACTGGCCTGAGAATGGAGGAAGGCCGGCCAGGTGGAAATCCGCCGGTTGCTCGATCATC
Organism: Candidatus Eiseniibacteriota bacterium; assembly: GCA_044867365.1. Lineage (GTDB taxonomy): Bacteria > Eisenbacteria > RBG-16-71-46 > CAVPCR01 > CAVPCR01 > JBIOUT01. The sequence continues at coordinate 3,749 of JBIOUT010000103.1, forward strand.
GCGCAATCGGCAAGCAGGTTGAGATCGCTGTAGATCGCGTAGGGAGAAGCACCTTCGATCAGCGCCACTCCCCAGGGACGATTGGGTGTCGTCCCCGCTCCCCTGCAGGGCTGATTGGCGATCGCGCACTCGCCGAGTAGAGTCACGCCTCCGGCCCCGCTGGGATTCAGATCCTGGAAAACGACAAGTGCCGTCTGGCCGACGTTGTTGGGATCCTGGCGGAGGGCGAGGAGGGTGCAGTCCTGGCTGTTGTAATCGAGCCCGGCCGAGCTGACGGCGCTCGGACCACCCGGCCACGGGACATCGATCGGCCCCTGGATGATCACCGGGGGATCGACCGTGATATCGAACTCGACGAAGCGGGACACCGGGGGATTGGGAGGATCGTTGGGATTGTTGTTGCGAAGAATCGCCCACAGATCGCCTCGATCCGCGTCCATCGCCAGCCCCGAGATCTGCATCGCCGCTCCGGTGCCTGGATCGTTGAAGACATACGAGGCGATCACTCCCAAGCTCGAGTCGAGATGATAGAGCTCGGGCGTGGGGCCGCCCGGGACCTGCCAGCTCCCCACCCAGCTGTCGCCGCCCTGGACGCCCCAGGCAAAGCTGCGGGTGACCGGACCGGGGAAACCGGGCCCCGTGATCGCCGACTGCCCGAGCACGGCGCAGGCGCCGTCGAGGGTGACGATCGTGTTGTTGGTGGTGACGAAGCCGATCTGGGGCAGGCCGGGAATCCATTCCCCATCGGCGACGAAACCCTGAGTGAGGGTGAGGTTGCTACAGAATTGATCGAATGAGCACGGGGCGGCGGGTGCGCCCCCGGCAAGCGGCGCTGGATCTCCAGCAACGTGTCGATCAGCGACCGGAGTCGATTCGGCTTTTCCGAGGACGGCGATGACGCAGACGATCGCTCCGGCGACCACCAACCGAGCTCTCATCGGGGACAACATAGCACCAGGAGGCGGGAGCGGCCACGAAATCCCGCCGACCTGGCCTTCCGCTGCCGGTGAAGCTCCGCCGATCAGAACTGGGCGATCTCGGTCGAGTCGCTGAGCGCCGCGGTCGAGCTCTCCCCGGAGCTCACGATGCGGGCGATCTCGTCGAAATAGCCGGTGCCGACGAAGCTCTGATGCTTGACCGCGGCATAGCCCGAGTCGCTCTGGCGGTCGAACTCCTGGTCCTGTAGCCGCGAGTAGGCGGCCATGCCCTCGCGGCCGTAACCGGTGGCGAGCTCGAACATGCCCAGGTTGAGGGCGTGGAAGCCGGCGAGGGTCACGAACTGGAAGGCATAGCCCATGGCCGCGAGCTCGATCTGGAACCGGCCGATGGTCGCTGCATCCAGATTTTTCGACCAGTTGAACGAGGGAGAGCAGTTGTAGGCTAGGAGCTTCCCGGGATAGCGGGCATGGATTCCTTCGGCGAAACGCCGCGCCTCGTCGAGGTCGGGAGTCGAAGTCTCGCACCACAGCATGTCAGCGTAGGGCGCGTAGGCGAGCCCGCGAGCGATCGCCGCCTCGGGGCCGCCGCGGAAATGGAAGAAGCCCTCGGCGGTCCGTTCGCTGCCGGTGATGAAGGCTCGATCGCGTGGATCGATGTCGCTCGTGAGAAGCTTGGCGCTGTCGGCGTCGGTGCGGGCGACGAGCACGGTCGGAACGTCAAGGATGTCGGCAGCGAGCCGAGCGGCGAGGAGCTTGCGAATGAACTCCCGGACCGGCACCAGCACCTTACCTCCCATGTGCCCGCATTTCTTGGCGGAGGCGAGCTGATCTTCGAAATGAACGCCGGCGGCGCCGGCTTCGATCATCGCCTTCATCAGCTCGAAGGCATTGAGATCGCCGCCGAAGCCGGCTTCGGCGTCGGCGACGATCGGCGCGAACCAGTCGACCCGGTTGCCGTTACCGTCCATGTGGGTGATCTGATCGGCGCGGGCGAGGGCGTGATTGATCCGCCGCACGAGAGCGGGAACGCTATCGGTGGGATAGAGGCTCTGGTCGGGATACATCTGACCGGCGGTATTGGCATCGGCGGCGACCTGCCAGCCGCTGACGTAGATCCCGCTCAACCCGGCGGCCACTTGCTGGATCGCCTGGTTGCCGGTGAGCGCTCCCAGCGCCCGCACCGGCGAGCTCGTCTTCATCCGCCGCCAGAGAACTTCCGCTCCCCGGCGACCGAGGCTGTGCTCCACATGGACGGTGCCTCGCATCCGGACCACATCATCGGCCCTGTAGGTGCGCTCGACTCCCTCCCAGCGAGGATCGCTGGCCCATGCTTGCTGGATCTGTGTTGCGGCTCGCGCACCCGACATTATTGTCTCCTCTGATCTCACCGGTCGCCGCTCTCTGCGCCGGCCGGCCGACTCTCTCGACCTGTCCATCTCTCAGATGGGATTGAACCAACCACACCGGATCATCTCCTCGCTCTGCCGGCGCGCCTCGGCGAGGGTGTCTCTCGTCCCCAGATCCTTGCCTCTCGGCAGCTCATCGACCAGCCGCTCGAGCAGCTCATCGAAGCAGCCGCTCACGAACTCTGGGGTGTGGGATATCGACGCCCCGGAACCGTCCGACACGTGCACCGCCTCCCGATGCCGCATCCGCTGAGCGATCATCACCCGGTAGATGCGGTCGGTGGCGAGGTCTTCCATATAGCCGTCGAGAAGGCTGGCCCCCTTGCCATTGAGCACGCCGTTGCGATAGCGGATCACCGTCCGCACCGCCGCCGCCGTGCCCTCGACTGTGCGCCGGCCGATCTCTTTCGGGAGAGGACGCAGATCGGGATAGCGCTCGACCCCCGGCGGACGGCGATCGACCTGGTTCGGCACCGGGAACTGAGCGACCGCCAGCGCATTCTGATCGGGATGGCCGGTCCATGCGCCGTCCATGAAGCAAGCGGCTTCGTTGTGCTTGTCGGCTTCGAGAACCTTGAGCGCCCGGGCGTTGAGCTCCGGATCCTCGCGACTCGGATAGAGCGCGGTCATGCCGCCGATGGCCAGGGCGCCGCGCCGGTGGCAGATGTCGGCCATGAGCAGGCGGAGACGCTGGAAGAAGGGCACGTCGTGCGGGATCGTGTTGCGATCAGGAAGAACCCAGTCGGGATCCTCGATGGTGAAGTGGATGAGACTCGCCATGTAATCCCAGCGGCCCAGGTTCAAACCGACAATGTGCTCCCTCAGATTGTAGAGAAACTCTTCCATCTGATAGGCGAGCGGATGGCTCTCGACGAGCGCCATGCACTTGATGGCGTCGGCGGGC
>JBIOUT010000104.1:0-4370 GCA_044867365.1 Candidatus Eiseniibacteriota bacterium
AGGGCGTCGAACACGCAGGTCTCGGAGACTTCGAGCTGCCGGAAGGCGAGCTCGTAGACGTACCCGGCCTTGAGGTCCGCTTGGGTGAACGGAGAAGGGAGCCGGTTGAACCAGCGCCAGAAGAAGCTCCGCACCGCGGCCGGCCCCAGCCGATCGCAAATCCTTTGCAACGCCGCGGGGTCCTTGCAGGAGCGAAAGCCATTGTCGAGCGCCTCGTAGGTGATCCCGGCCTATTTGGGCTGCCTCTTGCTCCACTCATGGCCGTTGAGCCAGATCCAGATCGGAAAGGGCGCGTAGGCGTTGGTCTTCCAGAAAGCGGCGCCCCACTCGGGATCCCAGAGGTAGAAGTAGAAGTGGTTTACGTAGGCCATCTGCCGCCCCCATTCCATGTGGGGATGCGCTTCCTTCTCCTGACCCTTTGCCTTCCAGGATCGCCAGATCGACGCCTTCTCTTGTGCGACCCCGATCAGCGCCACCCGCCCCTTGCCTCCTTCGCGGGCCGCGGTCTCGAGATAGGGACGGGCCACTTCCTCCTTCTTCTGCCCCTTCTTGAACTGGACCAGAATGCTGTTCTTCTTGGCGAACTCCCGCACTGCCCGAACGTAGGCATCGCCGATCTGACCGAAGGGCTGCGGACGAGGGGATCTTGAACCTCCTCTGCCAGCGCAGGAAGATGCAGACCTGCCCCACCGACTGGAGCTTGGGCATATAGGCCTGCAGGAAAATCCGATCAAGGGCGCGGCACTTGAGTGTCACATGGTCCCTGAGTAGAGTGGAGTAGTCGGTCATGGCGAACCTCCGAGTCTTTGCATACCCGAAGGTTACCAGCCGACGAAGGGACTGGGGTCTCCTCCGAGGCCCCTTCCTTTATCCCTCTTTTCTTGGCGGTATGAGGTCGCTCGCTACCACTAGCCGCGACGACGTCCGTCCGTTATCAGGAGCTCTTGGATCGCTTACCTGGGGCGGGCGCCCTCGCCGGTCGTCGGATCGATGACCGACTTCACCTCCAAGATTCGGTTGGCCGGGAACTTGCCCTTCAGCGCATGCTGGCGCACCATGTCCTCGTTCGCGGCGATGTAGACGCAGTAAAGCTTGTCTCCGGTCACGAAGCTCTCGAGCCACTGGATACCGGGACCCAGCTCCTTGAGCACGTCGCACGATTTCTTCGACATCGCTTGCAGCTCTTCAACCGAGAGCTTTCCCAGACCAGGAATGTCCCGCTCGATCACGTATTTGGGCATCGTGGATTCCTCTCCTCTTCCCCTTGATCGCTGCGGCCGACTTCGAGCTCAGGGCGATCATCCTCGGCCCCCTTCCGGAAGGTGACGGCGGCCCCAGCCGCGGCCCCCCCCAGGCCCCCCATCCCCGGCGCCGGCTTTCCCGCCGCCGGGTCGGCATGACCCTGTCCGTGCACTTCGCGCGAAATGTGCATCGAACAGAAATGGGGACCGCACATCGAACAGAACTCGGCCGACTTGAAGTATTCGGCGCCCAGGGTCTCGTCGTGCATCCGCTCGGCGGTCTCGGGATCGAGAGACAGCTCGAACTGCCGCTTCCAGTCGAAAGCATAGCGAGCGCGTGAGAGCTCATCATCGCGGTCGCGCGCCCCGCTCCGGTGTCGAGCGACATCCGCGGCGTGAGCGGCGATCTTGTAGGCGATCAGGCCTTGTCTCACGTCGTCGGCATTGGGAAGCCCCAGATGCTCCTTGGGAGTGACGTAGCAGAGCATGGCCGCTCCGGCGGTGCCGGCCACCGCCGCGCCGATGGCCGAGGTGATGTGGTCATATCCCGGAGCGATGTCGGTGACGAGCGGGCCCAGGACATAGAACGGCGCTTCAGCGCACACTTCCATCTCCTTCTTGACATTCATCTCGATCTGATCGAGCGGCACGTGTCCCGGACCTTCGATCATTACCTGCACTCCACCCGCCCAGGCGCGCCGGGTCAACTCTCCCAGCGTTTCGAGCTCGGCAAACTGGGCGGCATCAGAGGCGTCGGCCAGGCATCCGGGGCGAAGTCCGTCGCCGGCCGAGATGCTCACGTCGTAGCGGCGGCAGATGTCGAGCACCCGGTCGAACTCGGTGTAAAGCGGGTTCTCGATGCCTCGAAGGTGCATCCACTGCGCCATGATGGCGCCGCCCCGGCTGACGATGCCGGTGACCCTGCCGGCGGTGAGCGGCACATAGCGGCGGAGAACGCCGCAATGAAGGGTCATGTAATCCACGCCCTGGCGAGCCTGGCGCTCGATGACATCGAACAAAATGTCGATGGTGAGACCCTCGACTCCCTTCGCCTCGTTGAGCGCCTGATAGATGGGCACCGTGCCGATGGGCAAGGGACTGGCCTGGATGATCGCCTCGCGGATGAGATCGAGGTCGCCCCCGGTCGAGAGGTCCATCACCGTGTCGGCGCCGTATCGAACCGCAATCCGCAGCTTTTCGAGCTCACCCTCGACGTCGGAAGTGATGGCGGAGTTTCCGATATTGGCGTTGACCTTGCAAAGGAGCGCCATGCCGATTCCCATCGGCTCGAGCGAATGATGATTCATATTCGCGGGGATGATCGCCCGGCCGCGGGCGATCTCGTCACGTAAGAGCTCGGGCGCGATGCGCTCGCGATCGGCTACGAACTCCATTTCTTCCGTGATCACCCCGCGACGAGCGAAACTGAGCTGAGTGTCACCGAGCGTCGACGAACGGGGGACCCGAGTCGGAGCGATGGCTGTCATCGAACCCTCTCCATGGGCTTCCAAGGCCCGCAGGCCATCCCGAAGGCTGCCGCTTCGGTAACCGTTGTTTTCGAGAGGGGAAGGGACTCGACGAGGAAGAGAAGCGCTTCGTGCTCGATCTTGCCGCTTTCCTGCGCCAGCATTACCTGGTTCAGGTTCTAAGGGTCACCGCGCTCGCCGCCGCGATGGCACTCGCCGCGAGCGCAGACTCTCAGGAGTTCCCTCCCCTAGCAGCGCGGGGCCCGGCTGGCCCCGAGATCGGCGGGCGAGGATCGACCGACCGACCCGGAATCAAGCTAGCAACCGGTCGAGGCCGGGGTCAAGTCGTACGAGCCGGGGGCCTTTATGGCCAGAGGCCGGCGCCCGTGCGCCGGTGCCGCCGATGATCTATCCTTCGACTCATGTCCCGCGGATTCATCCTCCAAGGACGCCGTGATCCGGTCCGGGTCGGCAAGATCATCGCCCTCGGCCGCAACTACCGAGAACATGCCCGCGAGATGGGCGAGGTCCCGAGCGAGGCTCCGTTGCTCTTCTTCAAGCCGCCGACAGCCCTCGTCGAGAGCGGCGGTCAGGTGGTGCGCCCTCGTTTCGCCTTGAACCTCCACCACGAACTCGAGCTGGTGATCGCCATCGGGCGGCCGGGGCGGGACATCGCCGCAACGAATGCAGCGGCCCATATTCTCGGCTATGCCGTCGGACTCGACATGACCCTTCGTGACGTGCAAGCCGAGGCGAAGCGCCGAGGGCACCCCTGGGCGGTGGCCAAGGGTTTCGACACCTCGGCCCCGCTCTCGCTCGTGGTTCCGGCTGCCGCCGTCGCCGATCCCGGCGAGCTCACCATCGAGCTCCGGGTCAATGGGGAACCGAGACAGCGCGGACGCGCCGGGGACATGATTCTGCCGGTGCCCGAGATCATCGCCTTTGTCTCGAGCATCTTCACTCTGGAGGAGGGCGATCTGATCTTCACCGGCACTCCGGAAGGAGTGAGCACGGTCTTTCCCGGAGACGTGCTCGAAGCCACTCTTAGCGAAGGCTCGGGGGTGCGCGCCGACCTCCGCGTGACCATTGCCGCCGAGGAGATGAGCGAGGCTATGGGCGCGAGCGCTGCATCAGGCGCGGTTGAAACGGACGGGGAGAGCCATGAACCCCGAGGCAAAGCGGCTCTTTCAGGACGCCTACCAACATCAGATGCGCGGCGAACTCGATGAGGCGTTGCGCCTCTACCGGGAGTCGATCGAAATCGAGCCGACCGCCGAGGCGCACACCTTTCTCGGCTGGACCTATAGTTTCAAGGGCGATCTCGAGCGGGCGATCGAAGAATGCAAGACGGCGATTCGAGTCGATCCCGACTTCGGCAATCCCTACAACGACATCGGGGCCTATCTCATCGAGCTCGGGCGACTGGATGAGGCGATCCCCTGGCTGCAGAAGGCGATGAACGCCCCCCGCTATGCGAGCCCCCAATTCCCGCACATGAACCTCGGACGGGTATACGAGAAGAAGGGGCTCCACCAGGAAGCGGCGCAAGAATACGAGGCAGCGACCGCGATCGAGCCCGGCTACGAGATCGCCTGGCGCGGTCTCGGACGGGTGCGCGCCGTCCTCAACTGACCCCGGGGCCGCAGACGGATCCCATCGAATG
>JBIOUT010000105.1:0-2031 GCA_044867365.1 Candidatus Eiseniibacteriota bacterium
GTGCACGGTGAGCTCAAGCAGGAGGCGGTGGCGGTCATTCAAGATCGCCGGGTGCCGTACTCGCGCTTCTATGTGCGACTGCCGCTCGACGACCCGACACTCGTCCACCGTGTCGAGGAGAAGAATCCGGACGCGCACATCGATGCCCAGGGCGAGCGCTTCAGCTGGATGACGGCCTTCGGCACTTGGTTGCCGATCCTGCTCATCATCGCTTTCTGGATCTTCGTTATCCGCCAGATCCAGTCCGGCGGCTCGACCGCGCTCAAGTTCGGCAAGAGCCGGGCCAAGGTGCTGCTCGAGGATCACCCGAAGGTGACCTTCGATGACGTAGCCGGCGCCGATGAGGCCAAAGAGGAGCTGCAGGAGGTCATCGAATTCCTGCGCGAGCCGAAGAAGTTCCAGGCGCTCGGCGGGCGGATTCCGAAGGGAGCTCTCCTGCTCGGCCCGCCAGGCACCGGCAAGACTCTCCTGGCGCGAGCAGTGGCTGGAGAGGCGGGCGTGCCGTTCTTCTCCATGTCGGGCTCCGACTTCGTCGAAATGTTCGTCGGTGTGGGCGCGTCCAGGGTCAGAGATCTCTTCGAGCAAGGGAAGAAGAACGCGCCCTGCATCATCTTCATCGATGAGATCGATGCCGTCGGCCGGCATCGCGGCGCCGGACTCGGTGGAGGTCACGACGAGCGCGAGCAGACCCTCAATCAGCTGCTGGTCGAGATGGACGGCTTCGAGTCGAACGAGGGCGTCATCCTCATCGCCGCCACCAACCGGCCCGACGTGCTCGATCCCGCCCTCCTCCGTCCGGGTCGCTTCGATCGCCAGATCGTCGTCGATCGCCCCGACGCCCGCGGCCGCGAAGGCATCCTCAAGGTCCACACCCGCAACATCCCGCTCGCCGAGGACGTGGATCTCATGGTGCTGGCGCGAGGTACACCCGGATTGGCGGGCGCCGATCTCGCCAACATGGTCAACGAGGCCGCCCTCCTCGCTGCCCGGCGCAATCGCAAGAAGGTCACCATGCGTGACTTCGAAGATTCGAAAGACAAGGTCATGCTCGGCACCGAGCGGCGAAGCCTGGTCATCTCCGACAAGGAGAAGCGCACGACCGCCTACCACGAGGGCGGGCACGCGCTGGTGGCCTGGCTCCTGCCGGGGGCGGATCCCATTCACAAGGCCACCATCATCCCGCGCGGCCGGGCCCTCGGCCTCGTCTATCAGCTGCCGACCGATGATCGCTTCAACGAGAGCCGGGAGCAGATGAAAGCCCGGCTCGCCATCATGATGGGCGGGCGAGCGGCGGAAGATCTGGTCCTCGGCCAGCAGACGTCGGGAGCGTCGAACGACATCCGCATGGCCACCGAGATTGCGCGCAGGATGGTCTGCGAGTGGGGGATGTCGGAGAAGCTGGGGCCCATCGCCTTCGGCAAGAAAGAGGAGCTCGTCTTCCTCGGGCGTGAGATCTCGCAGAGCAAGGATTACTCGGAGGCGACCGCGCTCCTCATCGACGAGGAGGTGCGCAAGCTGGTCGAGGAGGCGGAGGCGCGGGCGAAGGGACTCCTCGTCGCCAACCTCGACAAGCTACACATGCTCGCCAACATGCTTCTCGAGCGCGAGATCCTCGACGGTGAGGAGATCGACCGGCTCTTGCGCGGCCAGCCGCTCGAAGCTCTCCCCGGAGATGGCAACGGTCGCGCGGCCGAAGCGGCCGCCGGCGAGACTGCCAAGGCTGCCGATGGATCGGAGACCGGTGGCGACGGCGGCTCTGCCGCCGAAGGTGGCGCACCGGGGGACGGCAAGGACGGACGGCGGCGTCGCGACAGTCGGGACGTTCCCTCGGGCCGGCCGGCCGCGGCGGAAGATCCATCCCCGACCCGTCGCACGGGATCGAGCGACCGAACCTGAGCGAACCGCAAGGGGCGCTCGCGCGTTCGACCTGATTGATGTACGCCGGTGATCCCCGGCCGGTCCCCGCATGCTAGGCTCGACCCGAGCATGGTGAGCGAAGCGAATCTCCCGAATCTCCCTCGATCGATCGAC
>JBIOUT010000106.1:0-3978 GCA_044867365.1 Candidatus Eiseniibacteriota bacterium
CCCGTGGATGGCTTCGACCGCGACCTTTGCCTTGAGTTCTGGACTGTACCGCTTGCGCTTCATTCTGCCCTCCGTCGCGCTTGCGGTCACACCTTAACAGGCTGTCCAAAAATCGGGGGGAACTACCGACTGCAGAGAGTAAGGTCCAGGGCTTGTTCATACTGCTACACCTTTAGTTCTAGTGCATAGGAAGAATTCTCTGGTGACCAAGCTCTTTGGCACCGCATGAGGTGGCGGAGGCATCTGCTCACCGCAGGTTCCAATCGCCAGGTTCGTTGCCTGCAGGTTGGTGCTGCGAGGTCGGCTCCCTGCACACTGCCCAGGATCGCTCGGCCCATCAGCAACGTAGGGCCTTAATGCCGGGATCGCGGGTAGCCTTGTCTCAAAGAAAGCGGGCGACAATGGATTCTTCCGAGGTCTCCCCGGAAGACGGCCCATCCATAGGGCGACTCCTTCCCGATCTCGTCGTCGGGGGCCGCAAGCCTGATGGGGTGACGATGCCTTACTTACCGTTCAGAATGCGCCTCTTTCGGAATCGCGGCAACAGGCGTGGGAGCTCCGGTCTTCTCGGTCAACCGGTTCGGGGTCTCGCGCGATCAGCCGGGAAGAGGATCGTTAAAGGTGGATTCGGGGATTTGCCAGCACGCATTCGTGCTTCGACCGCTTCTGACCGAAAGAGGACATTGCAACCCGCCCATGTCATTGAAGTTTCTTACTCGTGCAGCATCTTGAGCAGTCGATCGAGTACGACCTCGCCATGGGAGCGAATCCCATTGTGCTCGTACTCGTTGGTGATCCACACCCGCGCCCCGCGGATCCCGGCGGCCGTCTCCTCGGAGAACCGGCGATCGACGTACATGTCGTCGGCATAGATGACGGCAACCAGGGGAACGGTGTTGCGCCGGAGCCGGGCGGGATCATAGAGCCGCGGCCAGCCCTCATACTCCGCCAGTAACTGCGCCTCCTCCTTCATCGGGCGCAGATCGGCGTACTCCTCGAACATCCAGCGATACATCATCTCGCCGGTGAAGAGATGGGGCGGATCACTGCGCTGGAACTCGGGAAACTCCCTACCCACCCGCTCGGCCGCCCATCCCGAGGCGGCGCCTTCGCAATAGCAGGCCTCCTGGAGCATCGAGTAGATCGGGCTCGACCGATAGCCGATCGTCGATTCGAAGGCGCAAAGGAATGGCAGGCCGATCTCGGGTCCGTTTCGCCCCTGAACGAAGGCATCCTCCACCAGGTAATGAACCGTCTCGAGGCCTTCGTGGAAGCCGAAGTGGATCCCGAGCTGCAAGAAGCGCCGAGAAGTGAGTCGCTCGCCGGAAGGTAGGTGCACCTCGCCCGAGCGGAGCGCCCGTACCACCTCGGCTACTCGCTCGATGTCCTCCGGGTAACGCTGGTAATAGAGCGTGTTCTTTCGCTCCACTTGACGATACGTGGCGCGATAGACCTCGTCGGCGGTGCGGCCGATCGGCGGGATGCCGCCGGTGACGATGGCTTCGGCGAGACCTTCGGGAGCGAGCGAAAGATAAGTCACGACACAGAAGCCGCCGAAACTCTGACCGAGGGCGGTCCAGCGGCGATCGGGGCCGAGGAGCTCGCGGCGGATGCACTCGGCGTCGTGGACGATCGAATCGGCCCGGAAGTGGGTCATGTACTCGGCTCGCCGGCGCGGATCGCCGCCTCGACGCGCGAGCGATTGGGCGAGAAGCGCCTCGCTCCGTCCAGTGCCTCGGGAATCGAGGAGGAGAACGCGATACTCCTCCACCGCCCGCTTGATCCAGCCGGTGCGGCCGAGAGGTCGCGGGCCGGGATAGCCGGGACCACCCTGGAAGAAGACGAGCCACGGCAGATCAGAGCCCGCCTTCTCGGAGGCCACGACCTCGCGGGCGAACACCGAAAGCTTCTCGCCACCGGGCTGAGCCTGATCGAGAGGAACCTCGAACGCGTGGTCGGTGAGGACGAGCCCCGGGATCTTGTGGGAGGCGACGATCATGAGAATCCGGGCTTCGCCTGCACGTCTACTTCGCCAGGCGAATGCCGGTGAACTGCCATCTCGCGTTCGGGGGAAAGAAGTTTCGATACGTCGCCCGCAGATGCGACGCCGGCGAGGCGCATGAGCCTCCACGGAGGACCATCTGATTGACCATGAACTTGCCGTTGTATTCGCCGAGCGCCCCCGCCGGCGGCTGGAAGCCGGGATACGGAAGATAGGCGCTCGCGGTCCACTCCCAGACGTCGCCGAAGAGCTGCACCGGCAGCCCGTCGATCTCCGCAGGCGCCGGTCCGGGATGGAATCGCTCGCTCTCGAGGAAGTTCCCAGCAAGCGCAGCCCTCTTCGCTGCGTGCTCCCACTCGGCCTCGGTGGGGAGCCGCGCCCCCGCCCAGCGGGCGAAGGCATCCGCCTCGTAGTAGCTCACATGACAGACCGGCTCGGCGAGATTGAGGGGACGAATGCCGGACAGGGTGAAGATCTGCCGGGAGCTTCCCTCTCCCCGCCAGTAAAGGGGTGAGCGCCAGCCCTCGATCTCCTTGACCTCCCAACCGTCCGCGAGCCAGAGCTCCACCCGCTCGTAGCCGCCGCTCTCGATGAATTCGAGAAATTCGCCGCACGTCACCGGCCGGCCGGCGAGCGCGTAAGGATGGAGATACTGAGTGTGACGCGGCTCTTCGTTGTCGAAGGCGAAATCGGCCCCTTCATGCCCGATCTCGACCGTCCCTGGCTCATAGGCGATCCAGCTCTGTGGAGCCGGCGCGGCAGGATCGGCCGGCCACTTACCGTCGCTCCGATAGACGGGGGCCAAGGGGTTGCCTTCGAACAAGTGCTTGATGTCGGTGAGGATGAGCTCTTGATGCTGCTGCTCGTGATTCATCCCGAGCTCGATCACCGGAAGAAGCTTCAAGAGGAGATCTTCGCGCTCTTCGCTCAACAGCTCGCTCATCGAACGGTCGACGTGATGCCGGAACTCGAGCACCTCGGCCAGCGACGGCCGCGAAAGAATGCCGCGGCGAGGGCGAGGGTAGGGCGTCCCCACCGTCTTGTAGTACGAGTTGAAGAGGTGGAGATAGGCGTCATCGAGCGCCCGATAGCCCAGTCGACTCCGCCGCAGCACAAAGGTCTCGAAGAACCAGCTCGTGTGGGCAAGGTGCCACTTGGTTGGACTTGCATCCGGCATCGATTGAACGACGCAATCCTCCGGATCGAGCGGCTCGCTGAGAGCCTCGGTCTGGCGGCGGATATGGAGGAAGCGCTCTGCCAACTGGTTGCGATTCATGATGTGATGCTCCGAGACTCGCTGCCTTTGTTCGGCCCCATGCGGGGGGACATTCTTTGTAATCCCCGGAGAACTCTGCGTCAAGACGGAAAAACCGCTTCAGGAGAGAAACCCCCGCACGAAATTACTTGAATCTCATGATCGAATCGGCGATCTCAACGCCCTCGTTTGTGCTCACCCATACAGAACACAAACCCCTTCCTGTGCATCGGCTCAATCGTGATACGATGCGTCGCATGATGCGATTGTCCCCAGCACACCGCGCAGGCGTCTTTCTGGCGATCGGCTTTCTCGTGCTCGGCTCCGCCGGCTGCAACCGGGGATCCCGTGAGGGATCAGGCGAGGGAGCGGCTCAAGTCGAGAAGCCGGGGCCGCTCGCGCCGGGCGAGCATCGAGCGGCAGTCGGCGGAGTGGAGATCGTCTATCACGTCGCGGGCCGCGGCCCGGTCGTCGTCGCTCATCCCGGAGGGCCCGGGGCGGAGTGGAGCTATCTCGAGATGCCGGAGGTGGAGAAGCACTTCACCGTCGTCTACGTCGAGCCGGTGGGAACCGGCGCCTCCGGACGATTGACCAACCTCACCGACTACACGATGAGCCGATACGTGAGCGATCTCGAGGGGATCCGGGCTCATCTCGGACTCGAGCGCTTCCTTCTCCTCGGACATTCCCACGGCGGCTTCGTGGCCTTGAGCTACGCCCT
>JBIOUT010000107.1:0-16494 GCA_044867365.1 Candidatus Eiseniibacteriota bacterium
GACGCCCGGCGCCCTATGGGTTCCGGTCATTGCGCTCCTTCTTCTGTTGGGGTGCACCGAGAAGCCTCCGACGTCGCTCGAGGGCATTCCGACCGACGGGCCCTATTCGGCCACCGTGCAGCGCATCTTCAACCAGAGCTGCACCGAAAGCGGGTGTCACGGGACGGTCAATTCGGGGGCGGGCCTCCAGCTCGTCTCGTGGGAGCGGCTGATCGCGGGTAGCCGGTTCGGGGAGGTCATCATCGCCTTCCGTCCGGAAGAGAGCCACATGCTCGACCACTTGACGGGAGTGGCGACGCCGCGCATGCCGCTTTCCCGCGACCCACTCCCCGATGTCCAGATCGACACCATCCGCCGTTGGATCGCAAGGGGCGCCCCCAACGATGACGGCGAGATTCCTTATGCCAACTCCCGGCGGAAGATTTATGTCTGCGACCAGGGGAGCGACAAAATCTCGGTCATCGACGCCGACGCCAATGTGGTGATGCGCATCATCGATGTCGGCGTGCTACCTAATCTCGAATTTCCGCACAACGTCCATATCGACCCGCAAGGTCGCTACTATTACGTCACCCTCATCGGCTCGGGCAAGCTGCTTCAGTTCGACGCCGCGACCGACAGCCTGCTCCGCACCGCGTCGGTCGGACGGTCGCCCGCAAATCCGGTGACCTCTCCTGACGGAAACACCATCTATGTCACCAACTGGACCGGTCAAGCCTACGGAGGTGAGCCCACTCTCCATGTCCTCGATACCGCGACCCTCACCGAGCGCTACTTCCTGCGCTTTCCCGAGCCGCAAGGTACCCAGCCGCACGGCCTCTGCGTAACCCGGGATGGCCGGACACTCTACGTCACCCATGAGGGAGGGAGCAGCTTCTCCAAGATCCAGCTCAGGCAAAGCGCCGACAGTGCCTTGGTGACCACAATCTTCTTGGGCGCACCGGGACTCCGGCCGCTGCAGGTCGTGCTCGACGCCCAAGAGCGATTCGCTTATGTCACCTGTTTCGGGAATGGCGATATCTACGTCATCGACACCCAACTCGAGACGCCCGAAGTGACGAAGGTCATTTCCACTGGTGGTCGGCTCTGGCTCGAGGCGCTCACTCCGAACGGGCGATACCTTTATGCCGGCAACTGGGGCAAGAATGGGGTCGATGTCATCGATACGCAGAGCCAGACGCTCTTGACGAGCATCACCAACGACGGGCGCCCGAATCCGGTGTTTGCCCGACCTCACGGGGTCGCGATCACCGACGACGGGCGCTATGTCTACGTTTCGAACGAGAACACGCTCGGCACGCTTCCTCCGCACCATGGCGGAGCCGGCAATAATGGCAACATCACCGTCATCGATGTCGCCACGAACACCGTCGTCAAGTCGCTCGAGGTGGAGAAGGATCCGACCGGCGTGGCGTTCATCAGCCACTGAGAACGCGCCCACGCCCGGCCAGCCGAGCACTGCCATGGCACCGAGAATCTCTCTCCCGCGCGAGACTCTCGCCTTGGCAGCGGCGGTGGTGATCATGGGAGGCTGCGGCAGCTCGAGCTCGCCCCCTCCACCCGGCGGCCCGCCGTTCAAGCTCTCCGACTTCTCGTCCCCCGAGACCTGCCAGGGTTGCCATCCGGTGCAATACGACGAGTGGGAAGGCTCGATGCACGCCTACTCGTTCAAGGACGAGCTCTTCTTCGCCATGAGCTTCGCCGAGCATCAGCACACCGGCGGAGCCCTCGGTCAGTTCTGCATCGGCTGTCACAGTCCGATCGGAACGCTCACCGGCACGACTCCGAACGGGGTCTTCGATCCGACATCCATGCCGGATGTGGTCCGCGCCGGCATCTCATGCGATCTCTGCCATTCGATCATCCATGGAACACCCGGAGCCACCGAGGCCGGCACTCCCCTCGCCCTGCGACCAGGGAACATCAAGTTCGGACCGCTGCCTGCGTTCCAGGGAAGCTTCCATGGCACACAGCAAGTGACCGAGTACGAGGAGTCGGGCATCTGCCGCGCCTGCCACAACCTCACGGTGCGGGGCATCAAGGTCGAGGAGACCTTCGATGAATGGGAGAACTCGCTCTACGCCTCGCGTCCCGACCACTGCCAGAAGTGCCACATGCCGGAATACGGCCCGGGGTATGCGGCGGTCGCGGGAGCCGACTCCATACCGCTGCGTCAGAAGCTCCACCATCACACATTCATCGGTGTCGACGTCGCCCTGACCGACTTCCCCGATCGCCAGGAGAATCTCGATCGCGCAGCGGCCCTGTTGCGCGGCTCGGCGAGCCTCTACGTTGCTGCTCGTGACACCGCCGTGGCCGGAGACACGGTCACGGTGTCAGTGACCGTGGACAACGATCGCACCGGTCATTCGCTCCCGTCGGGGACGAGCTTCTCCCGCCAGATGTGGATCGAGATCGTGGCGACCGACGCCACTCAGAATACGATCTACATTTCCGGCGACCTCGATGCCAACGGGGATCTCCGCGATCGGAACTCCGCCCTCGATCCGAATGGCGATCCGGATCTCGTCAACTACACGACCGTGCTCGAGGGCGGGGACGACGTCACCGTGTTCTCGGCGACCGGCATCCAGAACCGGCTCATCCCGCCACTCGAGAGCCGTACGGCCGTCTATCGAGTGCCCACCCTCGCCGGAACGCCGGGCCCGATCCATGTTGCGGTGAGGCTCCGCTTCCGGCCCTTCCCTCCGTTCAAAGCTCGGCGCCTCGGTCGCGCCGATCTCGTGCCCGAGATCCCGATCTTCGAGATGGCCGCGGCGTCGCGCGACATCGTCCTGCGCTGAGTTCGCCCGACCATCGTTCTTCGATCGTCAGCCGCCGAAACGCGGATCGGCGACGAGCAGGCTGTGAGCGAAGGGCCACCCTTCGTCCACCCATTGCGCCTGACAGCGGAACCCCGCGCGGGTGGCCATCTCCACCAGCTCCTCGCGCCGGTAGCGATGGGAGCTCTCCGTCCACAGGGTCTCGCCCTTACGAATTGCGACGGTGATGCCGGCTCCCGGGATGCGGACAGTCTGATCGGTCGTCGACTTGAGATGCATCTCGATCCGCCGCTCGTCGCGGTTGTATCGCGCCAGATGGCGGAAGCGCGATAGATCGAAATTGGCGCCGAGCTCTCGATTGATGCGGGCGAGGAGATTGATGTTGAAGGCGGCGGTCACCCCGAGAGAATCGTCATACGCGCTAAGGAGGAGGGGCACCGGCTTCTCAAGGTCGGCGGCGAGGAGGAGTGCGTCGCCGGGGCGCAAGGCGCGGCGTACGTCGGCGAGGAATTCCTCGCCGACCGCGCGATCGAAGTTTCCGATGTTGCTGCCGAGAAAGAGGACGAGCAGGTGGTCCTTGGCGTTGCGCCGGGCGGCGACTTCGGCCAATCCTTCGAGATAAGGCCGCTCGAGCGGAGCGATGCGCACCCGTTCCAGATCATCGAGCTCGCGAGTGCACTGAATGAGGGCGGCCGCCGAGAGATCGATCGGATAGTAGACGACGCTCTTCTGCCGGCGAGCGAGAGGCTCGAGAACCAGCCGAGCATTCTTGCCGCTGCCGCTCCCCAGCTCGGCCACCGCCGCCGGCGCCGGAAGACGGGCCACGAGCTCGGACATGTGGCCGCGCAGCAGCCGATCTCCCGCCCGGGCGAGGCCGTATTCCGGGAGCACCGTGATGACCTCGAAGAGTGCCGAGCCCACTTCGTCATAGAGATACTTCGAGGGCAGCTCCTTCTGTCCCTTCTTGGTCAGGCCGGCGCGGACCTCGGCGGCGAGGTCCGCCAGGGTTTCGGCAGGGAGCGCCAACGAAGACATGATCGACTCCGGGCTCGCGGACGGTGCTTGCAATCGGAGCGGGAAGATGGTCCGATGCCTCATCAAATTCTCCGCGTGAGGGCGCGGATAGTCAAGGTTACCGCCGGGTAGTCAAGCCTTTCGATCGCGTCTCGCGGCGAGGAGATGCAGCAATTACATGGGTGCTCAGGACGCCGTCATCGAGTGTCGTAAGGCGGGCTATCGAGTCGATGGCGGACGGGAGCTCGTCTCCGACCTCGACTTCACCGTCGCCCGCGGCGAGACCTTGGTGCTCCTCGGGCGAAGCGGCTCGGGGAAGACGACGACCCTCAAGCTCATCAACCGACTTCTCGAGCCGACATCAGGGGAGGTTCGGGTGGAAGGGAAGCCGACCACGGAGTGGGATCCCATTCGGCTCCGGCGGCGGATCGGCTATGTCATCCAGGACGTCGGTCTCATGCCGCATTTGACGGTGGCGGAGAACGTCGCGCTCGTGCCCCGACTCGAACGCTGGGAGCCGGTGCGGGTGCGCGAGCGGGTGAATGAGATGCTGGCGCTCGTCGGGCTGCCGCCTCAGGACTTCGCCGGACGGCGGCCACGCCAGCTCTCCGGCGGGCAGCGGCAGCGCGTCGGCGTGGCGCGGGCGGTGGCTGCGGATCCGCCGGTCCTCCTCATGGACGAGCCTTTCGGAGCTCTCGACCCAGTGACGCGAGCCGAGCTCCAGCTCGAGTTCCGCAAGCTCAAGGAAAGGCTCGGCAAGACGATCGTGTTCGTCACCCACGACGTCCGCGAAGCGCTCTTGCTCGCCACTCGCATCGCCCTCTTCGCCGCCGGCCGGGTGGTGGCGCTCCATCCGCCGGAGGAGTTCCTGCGCGCTCCTCATCCCGAGGTGGCGGCCTTCGCATCGGTCGTGCACGAGTTGGAGGAAAGGACTCGGTGAGCAGCCTCCTCGATTGTCTGATCCTCAATCGCGCCGAGGTCCTGGCGCGGAGCCTCGAGCATCTCGGATTGGTGGCGGCGGCGATGGGGGTGGCGGTGGTGCTCGGCATCCCGCTCGGCATCCTGGTCGCACGTCGCGTCGGGCTCAGGCGATGGGTGCTCGGCGCAGCGAACGTGATCCAGACCGTGCCGAGTCTTGCGATCTTCGGCTTCTTGATTCCGGTGCCGGTGATCGGCGGCATCGGCAGCCGCACGGCAGTCGTGGCGCTCACCCTCTATGCGCTGCTCCCCATCATCCGCAATACCTATACCGGCATCACCGGTGTCGATCCGGCGGTGGTCGAGGCGGCAAGAGGAATGGGAATGACCGATCGCCAGCTTCTCTGGCAAGTGGAGATTCCGCTCGGCATGGGGGTGATCCTGGCCGGGATCCGAGTGGCCGCAGTGATCTCGGTCGGAATCGCGACGATTGCGGCGGCGGTGGGGGCGGGAGGGCTCGGCACCTATATCTTTCGCGGTGTGGCGATGGTCAACAATCAGGTGATCCTGGCGGGAGCGATCCCGGCGGCGCTCCTCGCACTGGTGGTGGATTGGACGCTGGGCTGGGTGGAGCACCGACTGGAACGGGAAAGGTGAGGAGGGGCATGCGTTTTCCTGCGTGGCTCATGATCCTGCTCGTGATTCTTGTGGCGGCGAGCTCCTGTCATTCCGGGGAGAAGCGCATCGTCATCGGTTCCAAGAACTTCAGCGAGCAGGTGCTCCTCGCCGAGCTCGTTGCGCAGCACATCGAAGCCCGCACCGGCATCCCGGTCGAACGGAAGGCAAATCTGGGAGGCACGCTCATCTGTCACCAGGCGCTGACGTCCGGTGGGATCGATCTCTATGTCGAATACACGGGCACCGCGCTCACCGCGATCCTGGATGACAAGCCTCTCTCCGATCCGGCTGAGGTCTACCGGAGGGTCAAGGAGCAATACGCCAGGAAATTCGATCTCGAGTGGACCGAGCCCCTGGGCTTCAACAACACCTTCGCCATCATCGTGCGCGGCGAGGACGCGCGCCGCTTCGGGCTCCGGACCATCTCCGACGTCGCGGCTCAAGCGCCGAAGTGGCGTGCCGGCTTCGGCTACGAGTTCATGGAGCGCCCGGACGGCTTCTCCGGGCTCGCCAGCACCTACGGGCTGAAGTTCGGACAGCCGCCGCGCACGATGGAGCTCGGCCTCATCTATCGAGCGCTCGCCGACAAGCAGGTCGACTTGGTGGCCGGGAATTCGACCGATGGCGTGATCTCCGCGCTCGATCTCGTGGTGCTCGAAGATGACCGGCATTACTTCCCGCCTTACGAGGCGGCTCCGGTGGTGCGGCGGGCGACGCTCGAGCGCTACCCGAAGTTGCGGGCGGCACTCGCCGAGCTCGGGGGCAAGATCGACGAGGAGGAGATGCGGCGGATGAACGCCGCAGTCGACGGAGAGAAACGCGATCCCAAGGAAGTGGCGCGCGAGTTCCTGGCCGCCGAGGGGCTCGCCGGGCCTCGCTCAGGGGCGCTTTTGCACGAGCGCGAGCCCCAGGTCGTTCACATGCGTTCCGGTCGGCCCGGTGCGGATGAGGGCACCTAGCGCATCGAGCGCCGAATAGGAGTCGTTGCGCTCGAGCGCCGCGGCAAGATCGAGGCCGAGGGCGCGGGCGCGAAGGGCGGTCTCGCCATCCACGATCCCCCCCGCTGCGTCGGTGGGCCCGTCGGTGCCGTCGGTGCCGATCGAGGCGAGACACACTCCCTCGACGCCGTCGAGAACGCGAGCGGCGGCGAGAGCGACCTCCTGGTTGCGCCCGCCGCGCCCCGACCCGCGCACCGTGACCGTCGTCTCACCGCCCCAGAGGAGTACTGCCGGCGGTGCAATCGGCTTCGCGGTGGTTGCGATCTCGCAAACGCGAGCGGCCATGGCGCGACCGACGTCGCGCGCCTCGCCTTCCATATCGGTTGCGATGATGAACGGGGTGTAGCCGAGCTCGGCAGCGCATTGCGCCGCCGCTTCGATCGCGAGCTTGCCGTTGGCGAGAATCGATGTGGTCGCGAGCTTGGCGAGCGGGTCATCGGGCTTGAGCGTCTCCGGCTCGAGACCGCCGAGGCCGCGTTCGAGCACGTCACGCACGCGTTGGGGGACACGATCGCTGAGCCCGCGGCGCGCCAACACCTCGAGCGCATCGGCGAATGTCGTCGGATCGGGGACGACCGGGCCGCTCGCGATGGTCGAGGGCGAATCGCCGACTACATCCGAGAGGAGGAGCGCCTCGATCCGCGCCGGAACGGCCAACTGGAGGAGACCTCCGCCCTTCACGAGGTCGAGATGTTTGCGCACCGTGTTGAGCTCGTGGATCGTTGCTCCGGCGCGCAAGAGAAGATTGGTCAGCTCGCGGAGGTCGTCGACCGTCAGCGGAGGGCGGGGGAGAGTGGCGAGGGCCGAAGCGCCGCCGGTAAGGACGAGGAGGACGAGGTCCTCGGGCCGGTCGCCGGCGAGGAAGGTGCGAATGCGGTCGCCTGCTTCGACGCTCCGCGCGTCGGGCAACGGGTGGCCGGCTTCGATCACCTCGACGCGCGCGGGTGGGGGATAGGTGGCGTGGCCTTCTTTGGTAATGATGAGGCCATCGGTGAGGCGGCTCCCCAGGCGCGCCGCGATGGCCCGGCCGAAGGCGTCGGCCGCCTTGCCGATCGCGAGGAGGCGGAGGCGCGAGGAAGGGCCGAGCGCATAGCGCCGCCCCATGACCGCGAGCGAAGATCCATCGACCTCGATCGCGGTGTCGATGAGTCTCAGGGGCCGCACCCGGTCGAGCGCCGCCTCCCAGATCCTGCGGGCGATTTCACGCAGTTGGACCCTATTCATCTCCTATTTTGTTCATGAGATGGCAGGCGGGGTGACTCCGTGGTAGTCTCCCGCGCGTATGCGCGTCGGCCGCCCCCTAACGCGCATCGCTTCGCTCCCAAGTCCAGGAGGTCATTCGCTATGAGACTGCTTGCCCTGCTTTTGCTCGTATCGGTTGTCGCTACTACGGGTGTGGCCATCGCCAAGCCGACTGCGGAAGCGGATCTCAAGGCAATCGACGACAAGTTCGTCGAAGCCTTCAACAAGAAGGACATAGAAAGCATCATCGCCCTCTACGCCGAGGACGCGACCGCTATGTTCCCCGGTCCCGACCTATGGCACAAGGGGCGCGCTGCGATTCGGCAGTCGTTCGTCGATTTCTTCGCCGATTGCCAGACGCCCATGCTCGTCGTCCATGATGCGACCTATCGGGTCAAGGGCGACATCGGCTATGGATTCGGTCTCTACGATATGTCATACAAGGACGCGAAGACCGGGGAGATGGTGACGATGAAGGGTCGCGCGTTGAGCGTCATGGAGAAGCGTGGCGGGAAGTGGGTGTACGTTGTCGATCACGCCTCGGTGCCGATGCCCGAGGGTCAGGAAGAAGGCGCCATGGATCCGGCGAGCGCACCC
Source organism: Candidatus Eiseniibacteriota bacterium (assembly GCA_044867365.1). GTDB lineage: Bacteria > Eisenbacteria > RBG-16-71-46 > CAVPCR01 > CAVPCR01 > JBIOUT01. Next base: position 8,231 of record JBIOUT010000107.1, read on the forward strand.
CAGAAGTACTAGACCCGAAATTGAGGGGGGCGGACGCACCGCCCCCTTCTTTCTTGGCCGAGCCCGGAGTGGCGAGGCCGGGTGGCGAGGGGCTTCCGATGCGCATCTTGATCACCGGCGGGGCCGGATTCATCGGGTCACATGTCGTCGACCGCCTGCTCGCTGCAGGCCACACCGTCCTGGTCGTTGACGACCTATCGACCGGCAAGAAAGAAAACCTGCCCCGCGGAGCCGAGCTCGCCGAGCTCGATATCGCGAGCCCGAAGCTTTTCGACGTCGCCAAGCGCTTCCGGCCGGAGGCGATCTCCCATTGCGCCGCCCAGCCCTCGGTCGTGGTCTCGATGGCCGAGCCCGAGCGTGACGCCCAGACGAACATCCTCGGCGGCCTCAACGTGTTCAAGGCGGCGATCGAGACGCGTTGCCCGCAGCTCGTCTATATCACGACCGGCGGCGCCCTGTATGGCCACCCGGAGTATTCGCCCTCGGATGAGAACCATCCCATTCGACCCATCAGCCCTTATGGGCTCAGCAAGTGGACGCTCGAGTGCTACGCGCGGATCGTGCTGCCGGCGGCGGCGGTCCTTAAGGTGCTCCGGCTCGCGAACATCTACGGACCGCGGCAGGATCCGAATGGTGAAGCGGGAGTCGTGGCGATTTTCGGCTCGAAGATGCTTCGGGGAGATCCGGTCACCATTTATGGCGACGGCGAGCAGACGCGCGATTTTGTGTATGTCGGCGATGTCGCTCGCGCACACGAACTGGCGCTCGCGGCGCGGAAGCCGCTCACGGTCAATGTCAGCGCCCAGAAGGCGACGAGCGTGAACCAGCTCTTCGCGGCGATGGCGGCTGAGAGTGGGTACGGCTCGAAGCCGGTCTATGCGGCCGAGCGCCCAGGCGAGATCAAGCACGTCGTCCTCGCCAATGGGCGGGCCCTCGAGACTCTGGGGTGGGCGCCGAAGATCGGTCTGGGTGAGGGGTTGAAGGCGACCCTCGACTGGTTGCGCGATCAAGGGGCCTAGGTCGGCTTCCTCGCCCGTCGTATCATTGTCTTCGGGCTCCCGTCCTTATGGGAGTCGACCTCTGCGCTGCCTGATGATTCGGCCCAACGACATCGTACCCTCGATCGCCGCTTTCGCCATTGCTGTGCTCGGCGCCCGCGCCGCCGATGCGGGTGGACAAGTTCACCGGGTCCCCGAGCAGTTCGCGACGATCCAGGAGGCGGCCGATGCCGCCTCGCCGGGGGATGCCATCCTCGTCGGCCCCGGGATCTATCGTGAGATCCTGGCTCTCCGCGATTCGCTGCATGTCGAGAGCGACCCGCCGGGCGCGGCGGTCATCGTCGGTGAGGTCCATTTCCACTTCATCCGTGGCACCGTCTTCACCGGCTTCACCGTCGTCTCCAATTACGGTGGCATTCACAGCTTCGGCGGCGGAAACAACCGAATCATCGGCAACATCGTGAGCGGCGGCGACGATCCGGTGGGGCCGGGCATCACCTGCTATGACACATCGCCGCTCATCGAGGGCAACGTCATCTTCCGGCGCCAGGGGATCGGCATCTACTGTCAAGGAACTGGCTCGCCCCACATCATCGGGAACACCATCGTCGAGAATGGCGCCGGCACTTACCCGCGCGCGGGGATCTTCGTGAGCTCGCAATCGGCGCCGGTGATCGAGCGGAACATCATCGCCTGGGGAGGAGGGCCCGCAGTCATATGCGAAGCCGGCGCATCACCGGTTTTGACCTGCAATGACTTCTTCGCCAATGCGGGCGGCGATGCCCCATGCGGCACAGATGGCGGAGGCAACTTCTCGCTTGATCCGAAATTCTGTGATGTCGCGCAGGGCGATCTCTCTCTTCGCGCCGACTCGCCGTGCGCGGCCGGAAGCTGCGGTCAGATCGGGGCGCACGGCGTGAGCTGCTCGGCGAGCGCCGTCGAAGAAATGACCTGGGGGGCAATCAAGGCCCGGCTTCGCCGGTGAAACGGCCGATCGAAGCCGTCGACCCCCGCTAGCGGTTGAAGAGTCGCGTCAGGGAGACGCGAGAGGCGAGCTCAGAACGTCGCTCGCCGGCGAAAGGCGCCTCGACTCCACCTGCCAGGCGCCAGCGCTGTCCGAGGAGGATGCCGACTCCCGTTCGGGCCACCCACGGATCATCGGCGCTCTCTCCCAGAATCACGGCGACGTCGACGCCTCCAGAGACGTAGGCACGGCCGTGGATGTAGGTGGCGGCGACACGGGTGAAGAGCTCGCGATCGTGATGAGGTGCGATGACCGAACCATGAAGCTCACCGCCCTCGTCGTGGCCGCCGTGATACTGCGGTGGCGGCGCCGGCTCTGAATGTGAGCGCGAGGCGCTGGCGGGCTCGACATGCTCTTCGTAATCGCTGGTCGAGAAGTGGTTGGCAATCGCCGCTTCGAAGATGAAGTCGGGTCTCGGGGTCATGGCGGTGGCGACGAAGGGGGAGGCCTCGTAGGCGCCATGGCCGAGGCCGTTATCCTTGTCCCCGGTCGGGAGCTCGAACTCGACTCCGGCGCTCAGGAGCATCGATCCGTGGCCGTTCGCCAGGACCACCCCACGAACTCCGAGGTTCATATCCGAGAGCCCCGACACTCGCCGCCCATCATCGTAGGCGATACGCGCGAACGGCACTCGACCTGAGACTGAAACCCGCTGCGTGATCGCATACTCCGCTGAGGGGGAGGCGACTTCCCATCGCCCGCTCCCCGCCTCGAGATCGAAGCCCGCCGTTTGGAACTCCATTCCCACGAAGGAGCGGGGGGCAAGCCAGCCGAAGCCGCTCTCCTCGAGAAGATGATGGGCCGCCGCCCGAGAAGGACAGACGAGGACGAGGACCAAGGCAAGGAGCCGGAACCGAACACCATGCTGAACGAGTAGGTTCATGACCTTGTCGATCTATTCCTTTCTCGATCGCGAGCCCCTGCGGCGGAACCCTTTTTTCGAAGCGAGGTTCTGGTCGGCATACGTGGCAACCTCGACCAGTTGCTCGAGCGGCCGGTCGAGCCGAGGGTCTTGGTGGCTTCGCAGCACGACCTCTTTAGCGAAAAGCATGGCCAGATATCTTAGCTTGAGCGCCGGCTGATCGACGATCGCCCGGTAATCGTGGTGTCCAGAGTTTACTTGCCATCTCTTGTCGTCGAGCATTCTCGACCGCCACGAAGCTCCGGGCTGGACCACGAACTCGGGCTCGGGAATGCCCTCGGCTGAGCGACGTAACGAGCTCAGATCCTCGAGCACTTCGACCTCGACCTCGTCTCTGGCCTCATGCGCGCCCGAGCGTGCCACGACAGACAACATCCCTTCCGCCGGTTGCGGAGCGGCGTTAAGCACGAGCTGGTTCTCTGCGGCGTTCCCGTTTTCGGAACGGACGAGGGTTCCAACCGCACCCGTGAGGCTCCAGAAGTAGGTGACCGGGTCTTCGATTGGGCGGTTGTCCGCATCAAAACCCTGTGCGCGGATCCGACGCGTGCCATTGCACTCGACGCGCACGGGGCGCGGGGTGATGCGGACGGTGGCGAGCGGACCGGGTGGAAGCAGGTATGCCGTCTCCACCGGCGGAGCGGAGGGAATCTGCTCCGCCAAATCCTTCGCTTCCCCTGATACGACGGCCTCTGCCTCAATACCGCCGCCGGCGGTGCCGTCGTGAAGGCCGCCGCCGTCTTTGGCTCCTTGACCGCTGGGCCCGGCGCCTCGGTCTCTCTCGCTGTCGACCGGAAGCATCGCGTAGCGGGGTCGGTGACGGTAGAAGTCGCGAAACGCGCGCTGGAGATCGCGGATCAACGTCCGGTCGAGTTCTTCGGCGCGCCTTCGGTCGAGGCTCTCGAGCAGGCGGGCGAGGATCGGCTCCACTGCGGCGATGGCGTGGGCGAAGGCAGCGGCTGCCTCGTCGACGACAATGCCGCGGCGGCTGCCCGGCGCCACTCGGAAACCAGGAAAGTCGACGATGCCCGAGAGGCGTGCGTCGGTCCATGGCGACCGATCGAGGCCAAGAGCGGCGAGATCATGAAAATTCTCGGCCACGAGCGTTCCTGCGGCGTAGAGGGCGAGACCACGGGGTTCGCCGCCTTCGGCCCCTTCCCCGCCCGAGAGATAGACTTCGAAGCGGATCGGAGGGTAACCGGCGACCTCGATCGGTCCGATTGCTTCGATACGCTCGCCCAGAAAGCGCGGCGGTCGGACACGGAGAACTTTCTGAGCCGTGCCCCGTGACATCCGGTCCTCGACCGCGAGGTCGACGTCGCGGGCCAGGAGCTGTCCGCGGAGCTCGGACGCCAGATAATCGGCGGCGCGCCGCCCGAGCACTGCTCCCACCGCAGTACGCTGAAGATCCACGATCACGACTTCGGTCCAGCGTTCATCGAATCCCAAGCGTCCACGCATGGGCTCGATGAGATAATCCGGACGGTCGCGGTGGAGGACGAGCCGATGCGGCTTCTGGCCGGGGACGCTCGTCCGCATCTCGAGCATCTGACCCAAGCTCCAGAAACCGAGGAGACCGATGCCGTATTGCCCCTGGGTCATGAGAGCGAGGCGTTGCTCGGGTGACAAGGAGCGTTTGCGACTGTGACCAATATGGGTGGCGATGTAGCGCAAAGCATCGCGGCGGTCCATCTCAGGAATGACGCCGTCGCCGTCATCGAAGATGCGGAGACAAGCCACGCCCTTCTCGCGCAGCCGAGTGATGCGGATCTGGTGTGCGTTGGCATCGAGGCTGTTCTGGACGAGCTCGGCGAGCGCTTTGCGTGGATCAGGTTGGCTCAGGGCCAGCCAGCGGATGAGCTCGAAAGGATTGTGAGCGCGAACGCGGCCGGTGAGGGCATCGGGTGAGGTGCGGCGCCGCGCGGTGGTTGTGCGGCGTGGGCGTCGCGTGCCGAGATCGGAGGGCATAGGCGCTATCTTAGCTCAGAGCGCTCGGCGCGCGCCAATGCTCGACGGCCAGCCTCGACTTTCGGAACCTATTCCAGACCGAGCCGGCGGATCTTGCCGATGAGGGTGGTGCGGCTCATGTTGAGGATGCGAGCCGCCTGCGCTTTGTTGCCTGAGGCTTCGCGTAGGGCGTCGAGGATGAGCCGGCGTTCGTGCTCTCCGACCGCCAATGCATAGCCCGATGAGCGAGCTTGCGTTCCCGCGTCTTCCTGGGCCGCTAACCCGGCGATCTCGGAATCCTCCGCCCGCATCGTCCCGCCGTCTGCGGTGAGGAGCACCATCCGATGCACTTCCTGGCGAAGCTCGCGGACGTTGCCGGGCCAGCTGAATCCGCGGTAGATCGCAAGGAGGTCGGGGGATAGCCGGACACGTTTACCGTACTGGCGCAGATAGACTTCGAGGAAATGGGTAGCGAGGACTTCGACATCCTCGGGCCGCTCACGCAGGGAAGGTACTCGCACGCGCAGGCCGTTGAGACGGTGATAGAGGTCGCGTCGGAACGAGCCTTCACGCACGCATTGCTCGAGGTCGCGATTGGTGGCCGCGATCACGCGAGCGTCGACGCGACGGGCCTTGAGCTCGCCCACCCGCCGCAACTCGCCGTTCTCCAACACCCGGAGCAGTTTCCCTTGGGCTCCCTGGTCGAGGTCGCCGATCTCGTCGAGGAACATCGTGCCCGTATCGGCTTGCTCGAATAGGCCGGGTTTCTCCGATGTGGCGCCGGTGAAGGATCCCTTCACGTGACCGAAGAGTTCCGAATCGTGAAGCTCTTTCGGCAGCGCCGCGCAATTGACGGCGACGAATCGCTCCGTCGGCCGCCCGCTCAATTCTTGGAGAGCGCGGGCCACGAGCTCCTTGCCCGTTCCTGACTCGCCCGTGATCAGGATGGGCAAGTTGCTCTTGGCTACGCGCGCAACGCGCTCGAGCATGTCGCGCATTTCGCGCGAACGGGTGATGATGGACACCGATCCAAAGGAGCGCACTCCGAGCTCGACGCCAGGGCTGACCTCGGAAGGATGCTCTGGTGGCGCACTGTCGGTGACTCGGATCACCTCGGCGAGTTCGACGTCTACTCGCTTGAGCCACTTCTCCACACCTAGCGCAGAGAGGATCTCGCGTGCCTCGCGAAGATGCTCAGCTGCACCGCCCAGAACGAGGGTGGTCGGGTCGGAGTCCCGGAGGTGGCAGGCGAACTCGACCAGGGTCTTAGCCACCTCGAAACGCTCACCTAGAGTGCGGATCTCCTCGATCGCTTGACGGAAATGCTTCTCGGCCGCCTCGCGATCACCAAGCATCGAATGTGCGATGGCGAGTGGCCGGTGAGCGACGGCGTGTTCGTAGCGGTCCTCATTTGTTGCAGCCACTTCCAAGCAGCGCTCTGCAGCGGCTCGCGCCTTCTCATGCTCACCGAGGGCATTCCAGGCCTCTGATTCGCGGCGCTTGCCCTCGGTCGTGGCGTCGGTCATCCCGATCGCTTCACCCTTGGAGATGCACTCTGCGTAGTAACGCAGCGCATCGCGGTAATTTCCGCGTTCGTATTCGGCCTCGCCTAGGCACTCGAGAGCAGCGATTTCCTCACGAGGGAGCGAGTTAGCACGCGCGATTTCGAGGCCAACGGTTGCAAGGTTGATGGCTTCGTCAATCCTTCCGCGGCGCAGTGAAAGCAGCGCTTTGATCGTCGAGAGAGAAGCGCGGTCGGAAACCAAGCCTATGGCAGTAACTTCCTTGATGGCTTTATCCAGTAAAGTGGAAGCGCCATCAAAGTCTCCCAGCCAAATCCTGCAGATTGCAAAGTTGCCGGCGATAGTTGCCCACAATTTTCTACTTGCCCCGACCTCACTGATCGCCTCTGCGTACACCTCGCTTGCCATCTTGACTCGCCCGGCCAACATTTGGCCTCTTGCAGCATGGGCCTTGGCGCTGGTTGCCCTACGCGAGTCTTGATTCAACTGATAGAGGGAGGCCGCAGTTTGAAAGCTTGATATTGCAGGGTCGAGGCGACGTGACCTGAAGAGTAACCGACCCATAGCAACATGGTATTCGGCAAGACAGGCAAGATCTTGAGATGCGGCGGCTTGTGGAGCAGCAAGGTCAAGCAACTCGCGGGCGCGTTCCAGGTGTCCAGCTTTCGTAGCAACTTTAGACATCGTACAAAATATTCCGGCCGCCTGCCCTGCGCCCAAAGAAGCTTCGGTGATCCCCCCCATGAGGACGTCTACAAGAGGCAACGCCTGTCCTACGACTCCTCGGCGAAGTAGACACTGCAAGAGCTTGTTCGCGTAGTGGTATCGGTCCTCCGCTCCCAGGCTCAATTCCTCGGCACGACGTAAGGCTTCTTCTGTGAGTTCGATTGCCGTGGAAACCTCATCGCCACCGGCGAGCAAGGATACTAGGGCATCGAGATTCCACCGTAATTCCTCAGCAGTTCGCGCTGAAAGCAATCTCTCATGAATCTCGCTAGTCAGGTCTCGTGGATCCATGTGGCTCGCCTACCAGAGAAGGTGCTTCATCCAGCTATGAAGCCAGATAGATAGTAATTCTCCCGGTGCGAGGCGGACCTTCAGAGGATGTCCTGTCTCGGTCGGTTGATCCGGTTGTTCGGAACGAGGAGCATCATCTGGATGAGAACTACCTCCATAAAGCATGTCTTCGTCACCATCAAGATCGGGAACCACTTGTGCGTCCGATTGCGGCGGTAGGAGAGCGAAGGCAAGGCTCGTCGTGCCTAATGCCATACTTAGCGAAAGAATGAGCGCGAAGCGCAAGCGCCGAATACCCATGATCAGCTCACCTCGAGCATGGGGCACACCTTGGGGGCAACTTCAGCGAGTGGGGACACCCCATCCTGAAAGTTGCGCGGGAAAGGTGTCAGAACTCCGGCACTTTATCATGTCGACGCGTGATCGTCAACTTTAGGTGATTTAGCATCTTAGGAGTTAGGCCAGTGGTCCGCTTTAGGCATCCTCCGCATGAGTGGGGAACCAAGAGCCCGATCGACAATCACGCCGATCGGGCTCCTCGGACCGCACCTAAGAGTTCTACCGGGAAAAAATCGATCGCCAGGTCGCGGGACACTTGGCCAGAAGCTCGTGCGCCACTCCAGCACTCGAATCTCCTCCGGTCCGTTATTCGATACCATCAAGGTCAGAGATCACGTCTAGCCCATCCAGATAAGGGACGACTTCATCCCCATCGGAATCAGGGCTGACTTGTTCGAAACCATCTAGATCAGGGACCATTTTCGAAGTCATCTAAATGAGGGACGATCCCTTCGTTATCATCCAGGTAGGGAACGACTGGCGCACCACTGACCAGG
>JBIOUT010000108.1:0-3543 GCA_044867365.1 Candidatus Eiseniibacteriota bacterium
CGATGCGATCGATCATGCGGCAGCAAGGGGAGCGGTGCGCGTGGCATCGGCCGGCAATGCGGGAAGCCTGGTCCTCGACAGCTTCCCGGGCGCCTTCGATCCGGTGATCACGATCGGCTCGTCGACCGCCGTTGACGGGCTCGCGGGATTCTCGAATCGCGGGCCGCGGCTCGATGTCATCGCTCCCGGAGTCGACATCCTGAGCGCCGAGCGCGGCGGCTACAACCTCAATTCCGGCACGTCGCAGAGTGCGGCGATCGTGAGCGGGGTGGTCGCTCATCTCCTCTATCGGCATCCACAGCTCGGGGCGGAAGAGGTGCGCTCGATCCTCGCCCTCTCGGCGGTCGATCTCGGGCGCCGCGGTTGGGATCCCGTCTTCGGCTACGGCAGGATCTCCGCCGCCGCGGCGGTTGCCCAGCCTTCGGCGCCGGTCGCCGCGATCCGCCGTCCTCACACCCTGGATGCAAGCGGCGAGCCGGCGATCAATGTGCTCGCCGACGCGACCTCCGGCCGCGACGTCGGCGGTGACGCCACGTATGTGCTCGAGGCCGGAGTGGGCAACGACCCCTTGGAGTTCGACAAGGTGGCGCAAGGGGAGGGGGGAACATCGCGCGACATCGGGACGGTGGATTTGGCGGGATATCCGGAGGGAAACATCACCATTCGCTTGCGGGTGAGCGATGCGAGCGGACGCGAGGCGGAAGATCGGGTGTTCCTGCGCGTCGATCGTACCGCCCCGGTGCTCACCGACCGCCGGCACGTCGACCGTCTTGCCGGCCGCCGTTTGGAGCAGTGGGTTCGTTATCAGTCGAACGAGCGGGTGACCGGCCGTTTGCTTGCTCGCCAGTCGGGGAGCGGCGGTGATTTCGTGGAGATTCTCTCCGATGAAGCGGCTAACGACCACGCCGCCGACTTGACCGGACTTGCCAGCCTCTTCCCCGGGCGGTACGAATACCTGATCGAGCTTCGCGATCTTGCCGGTCACGTGAGCCGGATCGATCAGGGAGACGGGGTGCTTCTCGAGCGCGAAGTGCTCCCGGTGATCGATATTCCCTCCGAGCGTTTCAAGACCGCGTTGCACCTCGAAGAATTCGACCTCGGTCAAGTCGCCGACCTGGAGGGCGACGGCCGGCCGGAGCTCCTCGGCGAGATGCGTGTGCGAGACCCTCTCCCGGGTGAGCCGGCGAGCCATCTGACCGTGCTCGGCGCCGGGACGGGGTGGCCGAACTACGAGATTCGCTTCCAGGGAGCCCCCGGTTTCCCGCTCGCTGTGGGTGATGTCGACAAGGACGGCTCGCCGGAGGTCCTCGTCGCCGATGACGGCGGGATCACCCTCATCTCCGGCATTCGCGACGGCAGCCCGCATTCTCTCTGGGAGAGTCACCTCGGCAACCGGTTCGCTGGAGGGGCGCTCATCGACGCTGACGGCGACGGCAACATGGAGATCCTCTTTGCGTCGGCGCGGACCGCCGAGTTCAATCTTCTCGAATGGCGGGGCGGTGGCTTCGCCCCCGTCGACCTCGGCTTCAGGGTGGCGACGCGAGGCGCGCGTTTCGCCGCCGGCGACTATGACGGCGACGGCCGCGGCGAGATCGCCTTCGGCACATTGAGCGGCGAGCTCGTCGTGGTCGAAGCGAGAGGGGAGGGTTTCGTCGAGACCCTGCGCCAGCCGTTCCTCGGAGAGGTGGCCAATGCCATCGTCGCCGCCGATCTCGGCGACACCGACCGGGATGGCAGGCGCGAGTTCGCGATCTCGGCGGTGGGTGCGCTCCTCGATCGCCAGGAGCGGCCGGTGGTCGCCATCTATGAGTCGATCGGCGATGACCGCTACGAGGTCACTTCACAGATCGAATTCCGCGACAAGAACATTCCCTATGACAACTGGCTCGCCGCCGGCGATGCCGATGGGGATGGACAACCCGAGATCGCGGTGGCGCAGGCAGGCGGGGCCTATCTGCTCAGTGCGGTGCGCAACGATCGCTTCCTGCCGGTCTGGTTTGCCGAACGCGAGGGCGGCGGTCGCGTCTTCGTTACGGATCTCGACCACGATGGAATGGGCGAGATCGTGGTGAGTTCGCGTTCTGCGGATGGGCCGCTCACTACGATCTACAGCGAGCGCGGAGCGGCGATGACCTTGCGACTTCCATGGCGCGCAATCATGCATCCCCTCGGCAACGAGATCCAATGGCAAGCGCCGCGCGACGGCGCCCGGTTGTTCGACCTCGCCATCTATCGCCTGGGGGAGAGTGCGGGCGCTGGCGCCGAGGGGGAGCTGCTCGAGAGCGATCTTGCCGATCGCCGAGTCGCCGAGCGGCCCGGAGAAATCGTCGCCGCCGATGCATTTCGTGACGCCGCCGCTCCGCCGGGGAACTGGCGCTACGCCCTCGGCTATACGATCGATGACGGCGCGACGCGGGAGCGGGTCCTCGATCCTGCGCAGCGCCCGGCCGCGAGCCCGGAGATTCCGGTCGTCGTCGTTCATCCCAATCCGGCGAACCCTCTCGGCTCCTCTCCGATCGCGATCTCGCTGGCGCTGGCCGATCCCGGTCCGGTGAACGTGTCCATCGTTGATGTCGCCGGGCGCGTGTGGCGCGAGATGAGCCTTGGTCCCCTCCCCTCCGGACTCCACGAGGTTCTCTGGGACGGCCGCGGCCCCGGGGGACGGCCGCTCGCGAGCGGTGTTTACTTCGTGCGGGTCGGCTTGCCGCGCGGCGAGCGCACCGCTAGGCTCGTTCTCGTCCGCTGATCGGCTTTGGGCTGAAAAGGACCTCATTGACCGAAGAGCTGGAGAATACCGAAGAGAATCCGCATGACTCGCCAGCCTCCGGCATGCCGCCGCCGGCGGGCGAGTCGATCGGCGAGGCCACTGAAGATGCGGGGCCCTCACGACCTCTCCCGGTGGCGATCCGCCTCTTCCTCATCCCGTTCCTGATCGTCGCCTCCTGCGCCGTCGTCATCTTCATCTATAGGCTCCTCTCCACCGGGGAGCAGACCGCGGCCGATTACCTGGCCGAGATACGGAGCGGCAGCGGTCATCGGCGCTGGCAGGCGGCTTATGAGCTGAGCCGGGTTCTCGATCGCCAGCAGAACAAGCCCGACCCGCGACTCGCCCACGAGATGGTGCGCTTGTTCCTCGATTACGAAGGACGAGATCCGCTGGCGCGCCGCTACCTCGCCCTGTCGCTCGGCCGCATCGGGGCTCATGAAGCGGCGCCGGCGCTCATCGCCGCTCTCGATGACAGCGACTCCGACACGCGGGTCTATGCCGCCTGGGCTCTGGGAGCGCTTGCCGACTCGACCGCGGTCCCGGCGCTCGCGGCACGAAAGGGCGATCCGGACCCGGGGATGCGCAAGGTGGTGGCCTATTCCCTCGGAGCCATCGGCCAGCCCTCGGCCCGCGGCGAGCTACGCGCCATGCTCGATGATCCGGTCGAGGACGTGCGCTGGAATGCGGCGGTTGCGCTCGCGCGGCTGAACGACGACGCCGGGCGCACGATTCTCGGCCAGATGATCGACCGCAACTATCTCGTCACCCTCTCCGCT
>JBIOUT010000109.1:0-6434 GCA_044867365.1 Candidatus Eiseniibacteriota bacterium
CCTGTCACCCGTAAACCGCTCACCCAAAAACGAGACCCCAGCCTGCCGAGACAGAGCTGGGGCCCGTCTACCCCGACCGATCGAGGATGGCCCGTGTCTGCGGGACGTTCGAGGGCCAGGGCAGGAATGGGGAAGCTTTACGGGTGGCGGGGAACGGCGTCGCCGCTCATTCGTCTCCTATGGGTCGGATGAGTCGGATTCAGCCGATCTACGCGAGCGCCGGCTTGTCCGGATCTCGGCGAAATGTCGGCAGGGGTGGGGCGCCGGCCATGGCTGGCAAGACAACCCCGGGCCGCTCCTCGGGGCCCCTCATCCGGCCGGTGGCCGGCGCCCACATCACTGCCTTCCCAGGGTGAGGAGGCTCAGTGATCAAGAGGGAGCTGAGGCCCTTTCACGTGGGAAAAGATCAAAAAAATTTGGGGGGCCGTTGCCCCCGGCGGGTCGACTCTGCCTCGAGCCGGGAATGGTCCATCCCCCTGATAGAATGGAAGGAAGGGGGTGGCGCTCACCCTGGGCTCGGCTTCGAACCCCCGACGGCTCGAGGAGCCTGCCGTGCCGCACAAACCCCCGATGCCCGACCGCCCGGCGCCAGATCATTCGCCGGGTCGCGAGCTCGAGCCGCTCGTTCGGCGTTGCCTGGCGGATGAGGACCGCGCCTGGGCCGAGCTTCTGGGTCGTTTCGAGCGCCTCATCTATGCGGTGATTCGCCGCATCGGGTTCAGGGATCCTGCGGGAGCGGACATCTATCAGCGGGTCGCCCTGGCCCTCTACGAGAAGTTGGGGACGGTACGCGACCTCGATTACCTCGCCCGTTGGATCATCACCACGACCAAGCGGGAGTGCTTCAGCGAACGAAGACGCGAGCAGCGGGATCGCCGTTACTCTGCCGTCCTCCTCGCGGAAGCTCAGGAGGGCCCTGAACCCGAGCTCCTCGATGTCGAAGTGGAGCGCCTGATCGATGCGGCTCGGGTGACGGCGGAAGTCGAGAGCCTCTCCCCGGGCTGCCGCGAACTCCTCACCCTCCTTTACCTGCGCCGGGACCCGCTGTCGTTTACGGAGGTGGCGGCCCGGCTCGGGGTCCCGCCGGGTTCCATTCTGATGAATCGCGCCAGCTGTCTGGCCGAGCTTCGCCGGCGGCTTTTCGCCCGCCAGGCCCTGGGGCTGGAAATCCCGGGATCCGCTCCCCGCCGCCGGCCCAAGCGACCAACTCGAATACGCAAAACAACTTAGGTTCAGAATGCACAAACGACACTCATCTGATCGTGATCCAGCCAGAAAAAAAGCTCCACATTCTCCATGTGCAGCCCCTCGAGACGCCTCTATATCCATGGAGCGGGACCGGGCCTTGAGGGGATGAACGGAAAAGGCGGATGAGCGCAGGTCGCCGCGAAAGAGGGAGTCGAGCACGCGATCGACACGGCAGCGAGCGCGGCATGGAGATCCGATCATGAGCCCACATCGATCATCGCAGCATCCTGACGAGCGACGGCTCGCAGGATTGGCCGCGGGTGATGAGGACCGCGAGGTCAGCATTCACCTCGAGGATTGCCCGCAATGCCGCCGGAGCGCCGAGGAGCTTCAGGCGCTGATGAATCTGCTGGGGCAGGCGGCGTCGCTGGTCGAGCCTCCCGGCTGGTTTCGAACCCGGGCGCTTGCCGCCATTCGCCGCCGGCGGGAACAGGGATCGGCGTGGAGCGGCTTCCTTCGCGTGCTTCATGACAGCGTGCTCTCACCGGTTCCAAGTCTCGTCCGCGGCCCCGCGGCGCCGGGTCGACAGCTCCTACACCAAGGCGATGGGATCGAGCTCGACTTGCGCTTCAATCCTCCCGAGGAGGAACGACCGGGCCGCGTCACCGGTCAGATCCATCTGAGCGCTCCTGAGCGCCCCGACGCTCCCGATGCGCTGACGGTGGAGATCACCGATGCGCTGGGGGCCATTGCCACGGCGCGGCCCGATCGCTTCGGGATGTTCTCGATCGCCGGCCATTTCCGCCCGCCGCTCATCGTCACCATCCGCTCGCCCTACTGGGTCGAGGAGGCTTTCGTTCCCGAGGTCCCGGCGTAGAGTCGCCGGCGAGAGCCGATGATCCAAAGGATGGACTCGGTCGCGCACTCGGAGGAGATCAAGCGACTCGTCGCGCAAGTCGACGAGCTGACGCGCATCGACGCGCGGCGCGCCCTGGCGGTGGCAAGACAAGCCCTGAGCGCGGCGCGCACCCCCGAGCTCTCGGCGCTTGCGGCGCGCTCGGTCGCCCACGCCCTCCGCAACCTGTCGCGCCACCGGGAAGCGCTCGGGCTCTATGACCGAGCTGGCGCGCTCTACCGTGATCAAGGGAATGATGTCGAGGCGGCGCGCACCGAGATCGGCCGCATCGACGCTCTCATGTACCTCGGCCGTTACGACGAAGCGCTGCGAGCGGCGGCCGGCGCCCGACGGGTGCTTTCCCGGCACCGGGAGCGGATGCGGGTGATGCGGCTCGACCTCAACACCGGCAACATCTATCACCGGCTCGATCGCCATCGAGAGGCGCTCCGTTGTTACGAGCGCGCCCGGCGCGCCGTCTCGAGCGACTCCGATCCGTTCTCGCTCGCTCTCATCGATTACAACCGGGCCAACGCCCTCACCATGCTCGGCAGCCATGACCAGGCGGAGGAGATTTACAGCCGCCTGATCGACGGCGCCCGAGCCGCCGGCCGGCATCGGGTCGAGGCCCATGCCTTCTACAACTTCGCCTACTTGCGTTTTCTCCAGGGGCGCTATGACGATGCGCTCGAGCTCTTCGAATCGGCGCGCAAGCGATTCGCCGGTGAAGGAGATGCTCGGTTCGTCGGCTCCTGTGATGTCGATCGCGCCGAGGTGTTGCTCGAGCTCAATCAGGTGAGCGAGGCTGCGCGCCTGGCCCTCGCCGGCGAGCGCATCTTCACCCGCCTGAAGATGCGCGCCGAGCGGGCGCGCGCTCTGTGGTTGCGCGGAATCGCCGCCGGTCGTGCCGCCGATCCGACCGCCGCCCGCCGCCTTCTCGAGCGCGCTCGCCGTCTCTTCCGCGCCGAGGGCAACGGCACGGCGGTGGCGATGACCGATCTGGCGCGGGCCGGCCTCCATCGGCGAGCAAGACGGCTCGGCCTGGCGCGGAGATTGGCTCACGACGCGGCGACTCGCTTCCGCGCGCAGGGGCTCATTCTCAAGCGCCTGCAGGCGGAGCTCGTCGAGGCGCGGGCGCTCCTCGACGGCGGCCGGCTCGCCGCCGCCGGCTCGCTCGCCAACCGGGCGAGAAAGAGCGGCGGCTCGCTTCCCGCACCCTGGCTCGCGGTCCAGTGGCATCACCTCCTCGCCCGAGTCGCCGAAGCTCGCGGCGAGCGCCGGCGCGCCTTGCCTCACTACCGCCGGGCGATCGAAGCGATCGAGAGGATGCGTTGGGGAGTGCAGGTCGATGAGCACAAGATCGCGCTCATGGCCGACAAGACCGAAGTGTACGAGGACGCCACCCGCGCCGCGCTCGCCGGCCGGCATCCGCGGCTCGATCTCGCCTTCGATTTCATCGAGCGCTCGAAGGCGCGCGCCCTCCTCGACGCGCTCCACGCCAGCCTCCATGACCTGATCACCCTTCGCGGGCGGTCGCCGAAGGCAATACGCCTGGAAAGGGAAATCCTGAGCATCTACAACCTGCTCAACGCCGGGAGTCGGTCCAATCAGCGCGACGGGATTCGTCTATCCACCGATCTCATGCGGCGCGTCGAGCGAAGCGAGCGCGAGCTGGCCGGGCTCGAAGGGCGGCGCGCCCGCACTCCGGCGCTTCGCACCCCCGGGCCGGGGCTCGACGAGGTGCAATCGGCGCTCGGAGCGAAACGCACCCTCATCGAGTTCTTCGCCGACCAAGGCGCCATCTCCGCCCTCGTCATCTCCGAGCGGGGAGCAGTCCATCATCCGCGGTTGATCGATCGTGATCGGATGGAGGAACTCCTCGAACGCTTTCGCTTGCTCATCGGCAGATCAGGCACCGCTCCGATGACCGGCGATCGCCAGCGTGGTCTCCATCGCGCCGCGGTCGCCGATGTCCTCGCCCGAATGGGCGAGGCCGTGGCTCCCGCCCTTCCCGATGCGAGTGACGGACGCGAGCTCCTCATCATTCCGCACGGGCCGCTCCATTACCTGCCGCTTCACGCCTGCACGGTGGGCGGCGCCTCCCTTTGCACCCTGTACCCGATCGAGTACGCGCCGAGCGCCGCGATCTGGCACTCGACCGCCTCCCCGCCCCCCTCCTCGCTCGATCAGGCACCTTCACCGCCCAACGGCCGAGCCGTGCTTCTCGTCGGGCCTCCGGATGGCAGCCTGCCCGTGGCGGAGCGCGAGATCGATCTCCTGCGTTCGTGCTTCCCGGGGGCGGAAGTCCTGGTTGGCAAGACCTCCACGCTCGATCAGGTCCTGGCGCGGTTGCCGCACGCGCGCCGGATTCACTTCGCCACCCATTGCCGCTTCCGTCCCGATCGCCCCGAGCTCTCGGGGCTCGAGCTCGGCGATGGCTGGCTCAGGGTCACCGATCTCGCCGGGCTCAAACTGCGCGCCGAGCTCGTGACCCTGAGCGCTTGCGCCACCGGGCCCGGACAGGTGCGCGCGGGGGATGAAGTCATGGGACTCATGCGCGGCTTTCTCACTGCGGGAGTCGGCAAAGTCTTGGCGAGCCTCTGGCCGGTGAGCGATGACGAAACCCTGGCCTTCATGAGCCGCTTCTACACGGCGCTCGATCGCATGCCGCCGACCGCCGCCCTGCGGCGCACCATGGAGGAGCTGCGCGACAACAACGCCCACCCCTTTGTCTGGGCGCCCTTCGTTCTCTACGCCCGGCGAGTGGGCGGGTCGGCGGACGTAAGCCTGTCGCCGGCGGAGGCTTCCGGGGGATGACCTGGCATGGACGCACTTTTTGCGCCCGTGCTACACTTCGAGATCAAGGCCAATCCATGAGCCAACCGGCCCATCCCCTCATTCTTGGCCGCCGTCTGATCGCCGCCTGGATCCTGCTCGGTCTCGCGGCAGGCTGCGGCGAACCCGGGCCGCCCACCCGCCCCGAGCATCACGCTTCTCCTCCGGGTGCTCCGCACCAGACCGATCCGCTCCCGGGAGAGCGCAACACCGCTCCCCGACAAATCGTGGTGACCATGGCGGAGGGCCAGGGGCCGGATGCGATCAACATCGCTCTCGGCACCGTGACTCTCGGGGTGTTGCACGAGATCAACTCCTATCTTCTACGCGTCCCCCAATCCATTCCCATGGATCAGATCCTGGACATGGTCGCCGGCTTCCCCGGCGTCGAGGCGGTGGATTACAACTGGCTCCTGCAGTCCCCCGAATCCGAGCAGGCGAGTCTCGCTTTCAACGACGGCAGCCAAACTGCGGGGCAGTATCACGACCAGGATTTCCTCGAGCGCATCGAGGCGCCGGGCGCCCATTCACTGTCGACCGGGAATGGAATCCTGGTCGCGGTCATCGACACCGGCATCGAGCTCAGCCATCCTGCTCTGGCAGGTCACATCACGCTCGACGGCTATGACTTCGTAGACGAGGATCCCTTCGCCAATGATGAGGCGAACGGGATCGACGAGGACGGCGACGGGCTCATCGACGAGGCGGCGGGACACGGAACTCACGTGGCGGGGCTCGTGCTCCTCGGCGCCCCCGGCGTCGAGCTCCAACCGTTGCGGGTGCTCGACAGCGAGGGTTGGGGAAGCTCCTTCAATGTGGCTCGCGCCGTCATTCATGCCGCCGAGCGGAATGCGACGGTGATCAACATGAGCGTCGGCATGCGAGGCAACCAGCCGCAGCTCCAGCAGGCGATCCGCTGGGCGGCGGATCGCGGCGTGGTCCTCGTCGGAGCCGCGGGGAACGGCGGCCGAGAAGCCCCCGATCATTATCCTGCCGGCTATCCGGAAGTCCTGGCGGTCGCCGCCACCGACGGCGACGACATCGTCGCCTCCTTCTCGAACTACGGCCGTCACATCGATCTCTGCGCCCCGGGGGTGGGCATCCTCAGCACCTACCTGAACGGCAAGTATGCGATTTGGAGCGGCACCTCGATGTCGGCGCCATTGGTCGCTGCGGGGGCGGCCCTGGTTCGCGCCTACAACCCGAGCCTCGATCGGACGCAAGTCGGCAAGGCCCTGGGCGCGGGGGCCAACGGCATCGAGAGCTGGAATCCTCGGTACGTGCGGATGATCGGCAGCGGGCGGATCAACTACCGCGGCGCGCTGCGCATCATCGGCGCCGACTGATCGCCACCGCCAACTGAGATCCGCTGGTTTACCTGCCCTTCGCCGGTCTCCGGGACCTGCTCTCGCCATTCGCCGGGCTCGGTGACCCGTCCTCGCTGGCTCAGTTCCGGCGGGTCGCGAACGGACGAGTCGAACATGTAACGGTTGTCCGCCGTCAATTCACCTGTGAG
>JBIOUT010000110.1:0-15437 GCA_044867365.1 Candidatus Eiseniibacteriota bacterium
TCGACCCGCTCGAGCTTCAGAAGCACGATATGAGCTTCTCCGACGTCGTCACCGCTCTCGAAGACAACAATGCCAATGTCGGCGGTGGGGCGCTTGATCAGGCGGGTGAATCGAGCCTCATTCAAGGCATCGGCATGGTCACCCGTCCCGAGGACATAGGGCAGATCGTGGTGGCGGCCCGGGATGGAGTGCCTGTTCATATTCACGACGTCGGGCGGGTCGTCGAGGGGCGGGAGATCCGTCGAGGCGCGGTCACCGCGGATGGGAAAGGCGAGGTGGTACTCGGGCTTGGCTTCATGCTGATGGGCGAGAACAGCCATGATGTGGCCAGCCGTCTGAAGGTTCGCCTCGAAGAGATCAAGAAGAGCCTTCCTCGCGGTGTCGAGGTCACGACGGTCTATGACCGCACCGCCCTCGTTGACCACGTCTTGCATACAGTCAAGAAGAACCTATTCGAGGGCGCACTGCTGGTGATCGGCGTACTCTTTGCCTTTCTGGGCAATCTGCGTGCCGGTCTTCTCGTTGCAGCCGCGATTCCGTTTTCGATGCTCTTTGCGTTCGATCTCATGCTGCGGGCTGGAATCGCAGGAAGTCTCATGAGTCTCGGCGCCCTGGATTTCGGTCTCATCGTGGACAGCTCCGTCATCCAGGTGGAGAACTCGGTGCGGCGGTTGGCGGAGGGCAAGAGCGGAGGAGACCGGCTCCAGATCGTCCGGGATGCGGTCATCGAGGTGCTCAAGCCTGCGATGTCGGGCGGCTTCATCATCATGATCGTCTACTTGCCCATCCTGGCGCTCGAGGGTGTGGAGGGAAAGCTCTTCCGACCCATGGCGCTGACCGTCATCTTTGCGTTGCTCGGATCGATGGTGCTGTCGTTGACCCTCATGCCCGTGCTTACGAGCCTGTTTCTGCCCCGACGCATGGTCGAGGGTGAGAGCGTGATTGTGCACTATCTCAAGCGCTCGTATCGGCCGCTCCTCCAATTCGCCCTTCGCCGGCGCGCGCTCGTGCTTGGGATGGTTGTTCTGATGCTAGGTACAGCGGCACTTCTGGCGACTCAACTGGGCTCGGAGTTCGTGCCGAGACTGCGTGAGGGATCTATCGCCATCAACACGGTGCGACTCGCAGGCGTGTCGGTGGACGAGTCGGTCCGGTACGGGACGCAGATCGAGCGGGCGCTTCTCAAGAAGTTCCCTGACGAAATTGAACGAATTTGGACGCGGACCGGCACGGCGGAAGTCGCCACCGACCCCATGGGGCTCGAGCTCTCCGACGTGTTCATTACTCTCCAGCCCAGGAAGAAGTGGCGGCGCGCCAAGACGCAAGATGGCCTGGTACGCGAGATGGAAGCGGAGCTGTCGTCTCTCCCCGGGATGCGGATGGTCTTCACTCAACCCATCGAGATGCGCGTGAACGAGATGATCGCAGGGATTCGCTCCGATGTCGGGATCAAGCTCTTTGGGGACGATTTCGATGTCTTGCGAGAGAAAGCGAGCGAAATCGAGGCGGTCCTGAAGGGCATTCCTGGATCTGCAGATGTAGTGACTGAACAGCTCACCGGGCAGCCGACGATCCAAATCGAGGTCAACCGGGAGGCAATCGCGCGGTACGGCATCTCGGCGCGCGAGGTTCTGGCGGTCGTCGAAGCCCTAGGCACCCGTGAAGTTGGGCAAATCCAAGAGGGCGACCGGCGCTTCCCGATCGCGGTGCGGCTTGACGATCGATATCGGGAAGATCCCGAGGCGGTCGGCCAGGTCCTCGTCGCGGCCGTAGGTGGGCAACGACTGCCCCTATCTGCGCTGACGCACATCCAGACGATCGAAGGTCCGTCGACGATCAACCGCGAATGGGCCAAGAGACGGGTCGTCGTTCAAGTCAATGTTCGAGGACGCGATGTGGGTGGCTACGTCACCGAGGCCGCAAAGGCGATCGATCAGGGTGTCGAGCTCCCGCCCGGCTACTACGTGAGGTTCGGCGGGCAGTTCGAGCATCTGGAGCGGGGCAAGCGCCGACTGATGCTCGTCGTCCCGATGGCCCTAGGCCTCATCTTCACCCTCCTCTACTTCACTTACGGGCGGGTGCTTGATGCGGTCCGGCTCTTTACGGGCGTGCCCTTCGCCACCGTTGGCGGCATCGTGGCGCTCTGGATTCGCCAGATCCCGTTCAGCGTATCGGCGGGCGTGGGGTTCATCGCTCTGTCGGGTGTTGCGGTTCTCAATGGGCTCGTCCTGTTGACGCTCTACCAGCGCTTGGAAGCTGAAGGGTTGAGCGCGGAAGAAGCCGTAAAACAAGGCAGTCTGGCGCGCTTACGTCCCGTGTTGATGACCGCTTTAGTCGCGAGTCTTGGATTCGTGCCCATGGCGCTCAATACCGGAATCGGCGCCGAAGTGCAGCGCCCGCTCGCGACTGTCGTCATCGGCGGAGTGGTCTCGTCTACCTTCCTGACGCTCCTCGTACTGCCGGTACTGTACCTGCTGGGGAGGAAACGCAGCCAGCGCGTCGAGAGCGGCGATAGCCGAGCTGATCAGGATGAACTGGTCGACGAAGCGACCACAGTGTCCATCAGTTCAGTCACCTGATCGAGGTGCTCCCGTTTCCAAAATCGACGCCGTCCCCGGGTGCGTCGCGAATCTCCAGGAGCCTATGACCGTTCGTCATTTCGGTTGCCGTCGAATCCGTGAAGTAGCCGCCCTGATCCGGTCGTGGCGGTGTCCGTCGAAGAAGGAGGGGGAGCGTGAATCTCCGCGGTAGAAGCCTGTTCGTTCTCGCTGTCCTGTGTGGTGCACTTGAATTGCCGCGGGAGGGAAAGGCTGAGCTGCGTACGTTGCGTGAAACGCTCGAGTACGCGCGCGAACATGCGTCACGGGTCGAAATGCGTGCGGCGGAGCGGGACCGGATACGCGCTGATGCCCGTTCCCAGGGTTTCTTGCTGCCGGAACCGCCGGCACTGAGCGGCGAATGGGTGAATCGCGAATCCCCGGGTAACTCCGAGACTCAGGACCGGGTGTTCGAGGGGGCTCTTGCCATCGAACCTTTCGGGCAGGGAATCTTTCGCGCCCGTGCCGCCGGTGCAGCAAAGCAGATGGGACTGTCCAGAGTCGATGCGGGTGCTCGGACCTGGGCGGCCGATGTCGCGTGGACGTATCAAGAACGACTGCGCCGGGATTGGATACATGACCGAACGCAGGAACAATCCGACCTCGCGCAGCGCCTGGTTTACATTGCCCGTGAGCGCTTCCGGACCGGAGATGCGAGTCAGCTCGAGCTCGATCTAGCTCAAGTGGAAGCGGCCGAAGTGAGAGGACGTGTGCTCGAGTCGGAAGCTTCACTTCGGGAAGCAGAGCATTCACTCGCAGCGGCGATCGGGTGGCCGGCGGCATCGAGCCTGCCGGAGCCGGACAGTCTCCAGCTGGTGCCAGCCTTCCCGGATACGACGGGGCTGCTCGCGCGAGCCATGGATCAGCAACCTGAAGTGCTTGTCGCAAGAGCGACCCTCAGCTTTGCGAAAGAAGACGCACGGCTGGCCAATATGCAGCTTCTCCCGCGTGCGGAGGTCGCTGGCTCTGCAGGACGTGAGGAAGGAGATGACGTGCGCGGGATCCGCATCGGGCTCTCGCTACCTCTCTTCAGTCCGTCCCTCGACGACCGCGCAGCGCGGGGAGCCGAGCGGCGACGAGCTGAGGCGGAGGTTCGCGCTGCGAGCCGTGATGTTTTGGCGGCGGTAGAGTCTACCCGGACGGCAACCACTCTCGCGTTTCAGCAGGTGTCCATGTTCCTTCAAGAAGTCATTCCCAATATGAGGGAGGCTCGTCAACGTATCCAAGAGGCTTATGCCGCGAGCCAGATCGATCTAGCGACCGTACTGGTAATCGAGCAACGGTTTCGGGATGTGGAGCGCTCGTTCGCCGAAGCCCTCGGAGTGTACACTTCCGCCCTTCGTGATCTCGAAATCGCTACCGGGGTTTCGGTACTCTCGGGCTACGATCTGGAAGCGGAACCGGGTCGCTGAGGCCGGGAGATCATTCGTTGCGTCTGGACATCGATCGATCGCTCGCCTACGATCGCCGGTCGATGACGACGACCGCCCGCGCGCGCACGATCACCCTCGGGCACAGTCCCGACCCCGATGATGCATTCATGTTCTATGCCCTGGCTGCGGGCAAGATCGATCTCGGGGACTATCGATTCGTCCACGAGCTCGCCGATATCGAGACCCTGAACCGGCGCGCCCGGGCGCGCGAGCTCGATCTCACCGCCGTCTCCTTTGCCGCCTATCCGGCGATCGCTCCCGACTACCAGCTCCTCGATTGCGGGGCGAGCATCGGTGATGGCTATGGACCGCTCCTTGTCGCGAGATCGCGAGCGATCCCGCCACTCGACGAGGCGACGATCGCCATTCCCGGCGAGAGAACGACGGCGGTTCTCGCCCTCCGCCTCTACGCCGCCGAGACTTCTCCCGGAGTCGAGCTCCGCACTCGCGTCGTCCCCTTCGACCGCATCGCCGAAACGGTTGCCGATGACTCAGCCGACCTCGGGCTTCTCATCCACGAAGGACAGCTCACCTATCGGGAGAGCGGGCTCGAACCAGTTCTGGACCTCGGCAGATGGTGGCAGGAAACAACCGGCTTGCCCTTGCCTCTGGGCGGAAACGCCATCCGCCGCGAGCTCGGAACCGAAGCGATCGCCGACGTCGCCAGACTCCTGCGCCGCTCGATCGAGTACGGGCTCACCCATCGCTCGGAAGCCCTGGTCCACGCCGGATCGTTCGGGCGTGGGCTCAAGTCCGAGCAGACCGACCGCTTCGTCGGCATGTACGTCAACGAGTGGACGCTCGATCTCGGTGAGCGAGGGCGGCAGGCACTCAAGCTCCTCCTCGAGCGCGGACATGCTGCGGGACTCCTGCCGCCGGTGCCGAAGCTCGATTTCGTTGCGGCAGGTCGCTGAGCGGGATCCCGCCTAGCGGTAATAGATGTCCTGGATCGAGAACAGGAAATCGTAATCGCGCCGCACGTAGTTGAGCTCGACGGCGAGGCGCAGCGAGAACTCCCGATTCCGGATCTGCTCCGGAGTCCCTGCATCGGCGGGGACGACGGGATAGTTCTTGCCTCCGAGGGCGCGAATGGTCTGGATCTCGGCGGGATCGAGAAGCAGCACCTCGCCGGTGAAGATCTGTCCCGGCGGCACATCGGTGGGGGGGACGATGCCGGATGCCGCGTCCTTGATGGTGGTCGAGGGCGGGACGAGCTGGTAGCGACGCCCGAGGATGTCGATGAACTCGGAGTCGTTCCACAGGATCTTGATGTGATTCTGCTCCCGTCCTTGCACCTTTATCGACAGGCGATCTTCGAAGGGACGGACGTAGATGAAGACGTCGCTGTCCTTGAAGGCGAAGTCGTCGTTCGCCGGTTGCTGCATCTGAAAGCGATAACGAAGCTGCTTGCCGCTAGTCGCCGGGGTGCCCCCGGTCGTACCCTCCGTGCTCGAGCTCCCCGGGGCGGGGGACGGCGGTACAGGAGCGGGCGTGGTCTCCGCCTTGGGATGCGAGGATCCACACGCGGAAACCAGGAAAGCGGTGAGCCCGAGAAGCTGATAACGAGCCAAGCGGTTCATGAGTACGCGATCTTGGGCGGAGCCTATCGGCGCGTCAAGGGGGATTATCTTCTCCTACCGCACTTGAGACGGCTCAGTTCCGGAGTGTATTCTGCGCCCCGAGCCGCATTCTCCTGGCGAATGTGACCCCTCGATGCACGAGAAAGCGAACCAGATCGATTGAATACATTGAATACAAGGAGTAGAGGGTGGGCGAGGTCCCGCACCTGCATGGCGTGATCCTGGCCGGGGGGAGGGGCACTCGCTTCTGGCCGCTCTCCACCCGCCGGCGATCGAAGCAGCTTCTCCGCATTGTCGGCGAGCGGACGATGATCCAGGAGACGGCCGAGCGGGTTCGGCCGCTCATTCCCCCCGAGCGTCTTTGGGTCGTCACCGGAGCCGATCAGGCGGCTGAGGTCCAGCGCCAGCTACCGGAGATCGACGCCTCGCGTTTTCTCGTCGAGCCGGTGGGCCGCAACACCGCTCCGGCGATCGGCCTCGCCGCGGCTCATGTTCGCACGCATGATCATGACGCGGTGATGGCGGTGCTCCCCGCCGACCATGCGATCTCTAAACCCGAGGTCTTCCTTTCGGCGCTCGCCGCCGCCGCCGAGGCGGCGCGAGCGGAGGCGGTGCTCGTCACCATCGGAGTCACTCCCACTCGCCCCGAGGTGGGATACGGCTACATCGAAAATGGAAGTATCGCCGGGACATTCGCCGGCCAAACATTCCACCGTGTGGCCGCCTTCCACGAGAAGCCGAAACGCCCGACAGCCGAGCGCTATGTGGCGGGCGGCAAATATCTCTGGAACGCCGGCATCTTCGTCTGGCGCGCCTCCGTCATCCTCGAGGAGATCGGCGCCTATTTGCCCGAGCTCGCGTCGATGCTCGGGGCGCTCGATCCCACCCGGCCCGGCCCCGCCGCCGACAAGGCGTTGGCGATGGCCTACGAGCGGATCGAGGGGATCTCGATCGACTACGGGGTGCTCGAGCACTCCTCCCGAGCCTGGGTGCTCGCGGTCGACTGCGGCTGGAACGATGTCGGGAGCTGGGCGTCGCTCTATGAGGTGCGCGCGAGCGATGCGGCGGGGAATGTCCTCGACGGCGATGTGGTCGCGATCGATTCCAAGCGGACCCTCGTCGATTCAGAAGGCCCGCTCGTGGCCGTCGTCGGCGTCGAGGATTTGGTGGTCATCGCCACCCGGTATGCGATCCTCGTCTGCGATCGTGAGCGCGCCCAGGATGTGCGCCAGGTGGTCGAAGAGCTCGAGCGTCGAGGCCGGAGCGACCTCACCTAGAAGTGCACGCGTACTCCGCCGCGCATCGGGTAGTACGCCGAATATTCGAAGGCGGTCGAGGCGAAAGCGGCGCGGGCCTCGGTGAAGACGATGCTCCGCTCGCCCAACCGCCGCTCCACCCCTCCACCGATCGTCCAGCCGACCGAAGTCCAATCCTCGCCCCTGATGATCTGTCCGGGAGTGAGCTCGAGATCCCAGTGGGCCGCGCGGTAGATGCCGACCCCGGCAGCGAGATAGGGCACGGTGAATCCATGCGACAAGCGGGTCCGGAACCCGGTCGAGAGCGAAAGTACGGTGACCGAGCCCCCAGGAGGCGGTGTCTGCCGCTCTTGAGCCTGCGCGCGGTCGAGAGGGAAGTGGTCCACTCCGAAAGAGACCAGATCGATGGAGAACTGATGATTGAGCGAGTAAGCAAGCCCGGCGCCGAACGTATAGCCGACATGGTGGTAGTCGGTCAGCTTGCCGCTCGGGGGAGCCATCCCTCCGTAAAAAGCGAAAGCCATTCTCTTCCCCATCGGGAAGGCTTCCCGTTCCCCTAGCTCGATCCGCTTGGGCTCACGGGCTGAAGGAGGCGCCGGTCTCCTCTGCGGCGGCGCGGGCTTGGCCGCAGTCTTTGCCGGCTTCTTGGCTGCAGAATTGGCTCCCGCGGAAGCCGGTGGCGGATTGGGCGCACCCTTCACTTGCGCGACCTCATAGTCGTTACAGGCCTTTTCCTTGCGCTCGAGCACCCGGATCTCGACCTCGGTCATTTGCGAACGCGGTTTGTTGCGAAGCTGCTGGTAAAGCTCGTCGTTGCACGGGGAATCTGCCGATGAGGTCCCGCGGCTCTGGGCGCTTGCGAACGCGGAGATGGCGAGACCGGCGAGGATCAGGGAGGCTCCAACAAACCGCGCACGGATGCTCTGCATGACTCTCTCCTTAGGACCGAGGCTCTCTCGCGGTGGCGAGCTGGCTCGAAGTGAAACGTCTCGACAGTCGCCTGCTCTGCGGTCATCGGCTCCATCGAGCAGAGCTTGAGCGGACATCGGATTCGTTGACTCTGAATTCGACACTCCGGAGAGTCCCGGCTTGACCCGACGCAATCCGCTCACTAGACTGCCGCCGCCCGCCTCGACTCCGACACCAGACCGAGAACGAACGAGTGCCAGCTCCCGACCTCGGCCCCGACGATCTCCTCGGCCCGGAAGGCCCGCTCGGCGCGCTCCTTCCCGCCTTCGAGCAGCGCCCCGGTCAGCTCGAGATGGCGCGCGGCGTCGCCGAGGTCCTCGAATCGGGCGGGGTCCTGGCCGCCGAAGCGCCCACCGGCACCGGCAAGTCGCTCGCTTATTTGATCCCCGCAGCGCTCCATAGCCTCAGGCGGCGGCTTCCGGTTGCGATCTCGACCCACACCCTGAACCTCCAGGATCAGCTCCTCGACAAGGATGTGCCGCTCGTCGAGAAGGCCCTCGCGGCGCGCGACATCGAGGAGCCGCTCCGGGTCTGCGTGGTCAAGGGGCGGACGAACTATCTCTGCCGCGCGCGCTGGGAAGAGGCGCGGCGCGGCACACTGCCGCTCGCTCCCGGCGCTCTCGAGCGACTCCTGCCGTGGGTGATCGACACCGACTCGGGCGATCTCGGTGAGGCGGAGGAGGCGGTGGGCCCATTGGGAGAAGATGCCGAACGCCTGGCCGCCGATCCCGCGACCTGCGCCTGGGGGCGATGCCGGAGAGGGGACGATTGCTTCCTGCGCCGCCTCCGCCGGCGGGCGGCGACGGCGAATCTCGTCATCGTCAACCATGCTCTTCTCTTCAATCATTTGCTCCGTGACTCGGCATTCCTGCCCGAGGCCGACGGCCTCATCCTCGATGAAGCGCATCATCTCGAGCGCGCGCTCACCGAAGCCTGCGGGCGCGAATTGAGTCGGGCACGCGTGCATGGTCTGATGGGGCGGGCGTTCGGAGCGCGAGGGGGTGAGCGCGAGCGTGCGGGCGAAGTCACCGAGCTCCCGGATCTCGGCGGTGAAACTGCGGGGAGACGGGGAATCCTCGGGCTCGCGCTCGAAAAGCTGCGGGTCTTGCCCTCGGACATCGATCGCTTGAACCTGAGTCGTACCCTTGCGCAGGTGGGGGAGAGCGTCCGGCGCGCCGGTGCGCTTGCCGATGCGATGCTGCGCGCGATCGGGCGCCGGCTCCCCGAGCTTGCTACCGGCGGGGCGCCTCTTTCAGGCGGAGGGGCCGGCGAGCCGCTTGCGCTCCGCTACAGCGCCGAGAACGCGGCCGAAGTGCTGGGCGAAGAAGGCCGCCGGACGCGGGAAGCGATCGCAGGAGTCGTGCGCGAGCTCCGGGCGCTCGCTCAAGCACTGGCGAGCGCGGCGTCGTCGTCGCGGGTGCCGGAGGAAGAGAGCGGGGCGGTGGAGGTGGGAGGACTCGCCGCCGAATGGGAGCGACTGGCTTCTGATCTCGAAGACTTCGCCTCTCCTGCCGACGCCGAGGTGTGCTGGGTCACGATCGAATCGGGAAACGCCAAGCTCAGCTCGTTGCCACTCGCCGTCGCTCAGACGTTTGCCGAACGAGTGGTCGATCGCTTTCGAGCGACCATCCTCACCTCGGCCACGCTTGTCGTCGCCGGCTCCTTCGATCACCTCTCGGGACGTCTCGGGCTCGAACGCCACGGCCGCCGGCTCCACGTCCTCGAGCTCGACTCGCCGTTCGAGCACGAACGGCAATGTGTGCTCCTCGTCGATCCAGGATTGCCGCCGCCGCCGGCGCCAGGTTATTCCCTCGCGCTCGCCCGCTCCCTCGAGTCGTTGCTCACCCGGGTGCCGCGCCGCATGCTCGTTCTCTTCACCTCGAATGCGCTCCTCCGGCGCACCCACGCGCTTCTCAAGCCGATCGCCGCTCGGCTCGATCGCCCGCTCCTTGCCCAGGGGCTCGACGGAACGCGTCATGCGCTCGCCCGTCTCCATCGCCGGCATCCGCAATCGGTCCTTCTCGGCTCGGCGAGCTTCTGGGAGGGAGTGGATTTTCCCGGCGAAGAGCTCGAGGTTCTCGTCATCACCCGCTTGCCCTTCCCGGTGCCCGGTGAACCCCTCGTTGCCGCTCGCGCCGAGAAACTCACCGAAGAAGGCGAGTCGGCGTTTTCGAGCCTCTTCCTGCCCGAGGCGGTGCTCCGCTTCCGCCAGGGCTTCGGACGCCTCATTCGTGGCCTCGATGATCGCGGCGCCGTTCTCTGCCTCGACTCGCGGCTTCTCACTGCAACCTATCGAGGAGTGTTCGCCCGGTCGCTGCCGGTCCGGCCGCGCATCGCCCGTGGCGCCGAGTCTCTCGCCGAGAGCGTCAACGCTTGGTTCGCCACCGGCGAGGTGCCGGCATGCGCGGCGGATGCGGAGTCGGAGCCGCGGCGCCGGGGGACGGCTCGAAGCCCGCGGAGCGCGGCGTCTCAGGTCTATGAGGTCGATGCACTCGACTTCGATCTCGCCGAGGAGGCTCGAGTCGATCGCGTCGATCGCGCGGCCAAGTGGCAGCGCCGCACCTACACGACCGGCGACGGCTCGACGATCACGATCGAGCGCCTGCGCCCGGCGGCCAGCGAAGAATCGGCCGGAACGAGCGACGATTCGGAAACGCCATGAGCCCCGCCCGCGACGTCGTTCAGCTGGACGGGCGCTCGCTTACTTTGGAGGACGTGGTGCGCGTGGCGCGGGGCGGGGCGGCTGCGGCCCTGTCACCGCGGGCGCGACGCGCGGTTGTGCGTTCGCGAGGTCTCGTCGATCGCGCGCTCCGTAGCGGCGAGCCGATCTACGGCATCAACACCGGCTTCGGCGCCATGGCCTCGGTCGCCATCCCGGCGCGCGAGCGCAAGGCCTTGCAGCTCAACTTGCTTCGGAGCCACGCCGTGGGAGTCGGGAAGCCGCTTGCTCGCGATGTCGTGCGCGCGATCATTCTGCTCCGTGCCAACTCGCTCGCCGCCGGACTCTCGGGGGTGCGGCCGGTCGTTATCGAGCGCCTGCTCGATCTTCTGCGTTACGACGTCACTCCGATCGTCCCGGCGCAGGGGTCGGTCGGCGCTTCCGGCGATCTCGCGCCGCTCGCACACCTGGCCCTCGTCTTGGTCGGCGAGGGGGAGGCGGTGGTACGGGGCCAACGCCTGCCGGGAGATGCGGCGTTGCGCCGCGCCGGCATCCGCCCGCTCCGACTCGGGGCCAAGGAGGGCATCGCCCTCATTAACGGCACCCAGATCATGACCGCGATCGGTCTCCTCGCTTTGCGGGACGCTTGCGCCGTCCTTGGAGCGGCGGAGGTGGCGGCGGCGATGACGGTCGAGGCGCTCTTGGGTAGCCATGTCCCTTTCGATCTCCGGTTGGCGGCCGCTCGACCCCATCCGGGTCACATGCGTGTCGCGCGGCGCCTCCGCAAGATCCTGCGGCCATCCGCCATTAATCGCTCGCACGAGGATTGCGGACGGGTTCAGGACTCGTACAGCCTGCGTTGCATTCCCCAGGTGCTCGGCGCCTCCTGGGACGCGCTCGAGCATGTGGCGTCGGTCCTCGCCATCGAGATGAACTCGGTTACCGACAACCCGCTCTGCTTCCCCGACTCGGACGCCATCCTCTCGGGCGGCAACTTCCACGGCCAGCCGGTGGCTCTCGCCTGCGATCTGCTGGCGATGGCGATGGCCGAGGCGGGCTCTTTCTCCGAGCGGCGGAGCTTCAAGCTTCTCGACGCGGCTCGCCATGATCTGCCGCCCTTCTTGACGCGCCACCCCGGCACCCACTCGGGGCTGATGGTGACTCAGTACACTGCAGCAGCTCTCGTGTCGGAGAACAAGGTGCTCTGCCATCCGGCGAGCGTCGATTCGATTCCGACCTGCGCCGACACCGAGGATCATGTGTCGATGGGGCCGATCGCTGCGCGCAAAGGCGCGGCAGTGGTGGCGAACGTGGCGCGCGTGGTGGCGATCGAGCTCATCGCTGCGGCGCAGGCCCTCGACTTCCGCCGTCCGCTCACCTCTGGCCCCGGGGTCGAGAAGGCCCATGCGCTGGTGCGGAGGGTGGTGCATCCCCTCGATGGTGATCGGTCGTTTGCGCCTGAGATCGAGGCGGTCGCCGAGCAGGTGATGCGCGGCGAATACGCCGCCATCCGTTGAGCCGGAGAACGCTCAGCAAGGACGCGATCCGCGACGCCGTCTGGACGCGCATGGAGGGCGAGCGTCTGGCGCTCTTCCCGGGAGCGCGCGGGCGGATTCCCAACTTCCGCGGCGCCGCGGAGGCCGCCGATGTCCTGGCGGCGACTCCCGAATGGAAACGGGCGTCGGCGCTCAAGTGCAACCCCGATGCTCCCCAACGGCCGGTCCGCCACCGCGCGCTTCGCGACGGCAAGCTCGTCTTCATGGCGGTGCCGCGACTCCGCGATCGAAAATGCTTCATTCTGTTGGATCCGGAGCGGCTCTCCGGAGCCGCGTTGCGTGATGCGTCATCGATAGGTGGTGCATCGCGTCACGGCCGGCCGGTTCATCCTCGCGACATGCCGAGGATCGGGCTCGTCGTCGCGGGATCGGTGGCAGTGAATCGCCGCGGCGAGCGCATCGGCAAGGGCGGCGGCTACTCCGATCTCGAATGGGCGCTCGGGCGGGAGCTCGGTTACCTGGATGCGCGGACGCCGGTGGCCACCACCATTCATCCGGTGCAGCTAGTCGATGCCGCTTTCCCGGTCGAGCCGCACGACGTCACGGTGAACCTCATCGTCACCCCGACCGAGGTAATCACAGTCGAGCCGCCGCCCCCGAAGCCTGGCGGAGTCGATCGGGCGCTCATGAGCGAGGAGATGCTGGCTTCGATTCCGATTCTGAAAGAGATTCTGTGAAACAATCGATTGCAAGGAAGGAGGTGATCGGATGTCTCGTCTGAGGCTCAACATCACCATGTCAGCCGATGGCTATGTCGCCGGCCCCAGACAAAGCGTCAAGCATCCCCTGGGCGAGGGTGGGGAGGAGCTCCACATGTGGGCGTTGGCGTTGCGGACGTTCCGCCAGCTTCATGGGATGGAGGGCGGCGAGACCGGTCCCGACGACGAGATCGTCGCCGAATCGTTCCAGAACATCGGGGCCACCATCATGGGCCGCCACATGTTCGGTGGCGGCGAGGGGCCGTGGGGAGACAATCCCTGGAAGGGTTGGT
Source organism: Candidatus Eiseniibacteriota bacterium (assembly GCA_044867365.1). GTDB lineage: Bacteria > Eisenbacteria > RBG-16-71-46 > CAVPCR01 > CAVPCR01 > JBIOUT01. The sequence continues at coordinate 13,042 of JBIOUT010000110.1, forward strand.
GGGGAGAGAATCCGCCGTTCCACACGCCGGTCTTTGTTCTCACCCATCACTCGCGCGATCCTCTCGAGATGCAAGGCGGGACGACTTTCCACTTCGTCACCGATGGGATTCACGCGGCGATCGATCGGGCACGGAAGGCGGCCAAGGGCAAGGATATCTCCCTGGGAGGTGGGGCGGATGTCGTCCAGCAGTACTTGAAGGCCGGCTTGATCGATGAGATGGAGATCCACGTCGTCCCCGTGCTCCTCGGCGGCGGAGCTCGTCTCTTCGACAACATGGACGGGCGGCAGACCGGATATGAGTGCGTTCGTGTGGTCAGCTCACCCACGGTCAGCCACTTCAAATATCGTTTAAAGCCGTAGCTTAGACAGTCCCTTCGACCGCCTCGCAGCGAACATCGGTCTTGACCGAGCTCGCGATGAAGCACATCTCATGCGCTTCGTGGTGCATGGCTTCATGCTGTTCGCTTGATGGATGCTTGTCTCCCCCGAACACGATTTTCGGGTGCAAGGTGACCTGAGTCATCGCCAGTTTGCCTTGAGCGTCCTTGGCCAGGACCCCGATCGCCTCGTCGCGGTAACTATCCACCCGGAATCCCTGTTTGGCGGCAATGTAGAGAAACGAGAGCATGTGGCAGCTCGACAGGGCGGCGACGAAGGCCTCCTCGGGATCGACGGCTTGAGCGACCGAGAGTGGAAGGGGGACGACGTGCGGCGAGGACGACGCAGGAACCTCGACACCGCCATCGAATCTCCAGCGATGCCCTCGACTGTATCGATTATCGGTGAATACGGCGCCGTTCCGCTCCCAGGTGATGACTGCTGTGTACTGGCCCATCGCACCTCTCTCAATTCAATGGGGCGATCAGGATCCTAGCATTCTCCGAGCGAATGCGCCTGCATACGCACCAGCTGTCATCCCATCCCGGTCGCGTGTCGACCCAGGCAATGCCGGCACCTGCGCAGAGGACCAGCACCGATATCAGCAGGACATGCGGTGAGAAAATGGATCGTGCGCGTTCTTCCATGCTCGAGTGTCGTGAAGGACCGTGTCGAAAGTACGACGCCTAAGACCGATTGTTGATCTTCGCCGACAAGGGAGGTAGGCTCATGGGTGGTCGCACCACGGACGGCAGCTAGCAGCCTCATGCTCGGGAGGCTTGCATGCGGGGCCGCACTGCCATCCCTTCAGACACGATGTCACCGAGGAGGCCACCATGCCAGCTCGGATCGTGCTCACCGCCGCTCTCGCCTTTGTCCTCGAGTATTTTCCCCGGACCGTCACAGCAAATGATGGTACGTGGGTCGAGTTCATGCCCCCCACCCGCTACGCCCATGCTGCGGTCTACGACCCGGTGCGTGACCGCATGCTCGTGTTCGGTGGGATCGAAGGCTGCCTCTATCGTTCCGAAGTCTGGTCGCTGAACCTATCCGAGGTGTCGCCATGGGAGGAGATCCATCCCGAAGGTACGGGGCCCACTTCTCGTTGGGGCCATTCGGCTGTTTATGACCGGATACGAGATCGCGTCCTCGTCTTCGGCGGACATGATGGTTCGCCAAGAAACGATGTCTGGTCGCTTTCGCTCTCGGGCACTCCGTCCTGGACTCTAATCACGCCATTGGGAATTCCACCGAGTCCCCGTGTCTCGCACTCTGCGATTTACGACCCCACCGGCGATCGCATGTTGGTTTTCGGCGGATCAGGGCGCAATGATGTGTGGGAGCTAGCCCTCGGCGGGCAGCTCACCTGGACCGAACTCTTCCCTGCCGGCGGTCCGCCTCCGCGGGTCGAGCGTCATTCCGCGATCTTCGACCCCATCGGACACCGGATGATCGTGTTCGGCGGAGATTCGCCGCAGGGCGAAATCAACGAGCTTTGGGCGCTGGATCTCGACGGAAATCCAGAGTGGTCGCGCATCCTGCCTCCCGGCGCCCAACCTGACCCGAGATTCGATCACATTGCGGGTTACGACGCTTTGCGCGACCAAATGGTCGTGGTGGGAGGAAGAAACCACTATTACGAGATGGATCGCTGTTGGGCTCTGCCGCTGGCGGACGGCGCAGCCTGGCAGGCGCTTCCTGTCCATCGCAGATGGCAGCATTCGGGAATCTACGATCCGGTGCGGGATGCGGTGGTCGTGTACGGTGGAAACCTCTCCGGGTCGGGGAACTGGATCGGGAATGACAACGCCACCTGGCGATTGATGCTTGCCAATCTCACTTGGGAACCCTACGGGGTGACCGACACCGATCTTCCACATTTGATGGCTCAGACGGCGGTCTACGACCCCGTGGGCGAGCGCATGGTCGTCTTCGGCGGCCTTGGCACGGGAGGGTTCGATCTAAATCCGACCTACGCGACCTGGGCGTTTTCGCTGGGCGAGCAACCAGGATGGA
>JBIOUT010000111.1:0-2641 GCA_044867365.1 Candidatus Eiseniibacteriota bacterium
CGTCTTACCCGGCTCCTCGCGGAGCTCGTAGATGAGGGTGCCTTCCCGCATCAGCACGCGGTAGGTCTCGATCATCCGCTCATACCCGCGGTACTTGGTCTTTTCGGCGAGGTCTCCCGTGTCCGGCGCGTCGGAGAGCACCACGTAGTCCACCTTCTCCCGGGCGATCGCCGCGGTCCCTCCCAGACTTCCTACTTGCCCATACGGAAGAAACACGGGGTCCATCGCATCCTCATCGAATGACCAAACCCTTGGCGACGGGCCCGTGGGCACCGGCACGAGCCGCTCCTCTTCCGCCGCCAGGAGCTGATAGCGCGCCTTGGGGAGCTGTGGCGTTCGCGCCTCGAGGAGAACCCGGCTTCCCGGCGGGATGTTCTCCATCATCCACCGGCCGGCCAGGGTGCGCGTATCCGGAAGCGACATTTCTCTCCCTTGGGCGATGTCATCGATAATGAGCGGACAAACGACTCCGGCGATCAAGATGGCGCCCGCCCAGACCCTGCCGAGCCTCCATTTCCCTCCGATCCAGGAAGCGGTCCTGAGAAGCCCATGAGCAGCGAGCACACAGAGGACGGGGAGGACCGGCAGCAGCCAGTGCCCCATCCTCACCCGCAAGCTGGCAATGGCGAGAACGAAGACAATGGCGAAGAGGCCCATCAGCCATCGGCCGCGTTGAGCGGAGGCGACGCACAGTGCGGCCCCCACCAGCGCGAAGATGACCCAGGTCCCCGAGACCGAGCCGGGCAGAGCCTTTATCAGATACCAGACCAGATTATGGGCCGGTCCCTTGCCCGCATGAGAGAGCAACCACGGCGTCCCTTCGTGATGCAGATCGAAGGCCGCCTTACGAAAGTCGAGAACCAAATACGGCGAGGCAAGAATGAGGCTCACCAATGCCGTCCCCCCGTAGATGAGCAAGCGCGAGAACCAGCGCGTCCCGCGAAGACCGGCCAGGAGGTGGGCGAGGCCGGCGGGGAGCCCCACGATCGCCGCCGGATATTTGGTCGCGACCGCCAGCCCGGTGAACAAGCCGGCCCAAAAGGAGGCGATCGAGGTCCGTCGCTCCAGGACATCGAGTGCGAACCAGATGACCGCCAGGATCAGGACGCCGGTCATGATGTCGGTGCGAATCAGCTTGGAGTAGTAAACATGCAGGGGGCTCAGGGCGACAATGAGGGCGGCCACGAGACCGGTTCCTGCGCCGAACACCCGGCGAGCCAGGCGGTAGGTGAGAGCGATGGCGGCGACCCCGAAGCCGGCGATCATCAAGCGGCCGCTCAAGAAGACGAGCTCTCGGTGCTCAAAGAAAAAGGTTCGCAGCGTCGAATCGTCGAGTGCTCCGAGCGTCTTGCCGGCCGAGAAAATGAGGCCGTAGAGCGCAGTCAAGAGCCAGAGACAGGTCGTCCCCGGATGCCCGAACCAATGGGGATTGAAATCGCGTTCGACAAGAAACGTGCGGGCAATGTTCACGAACATGTGCTCGTCGGGCTCGTATCGATACGGAAGGCCGAAACCGATGCCGTAGATGCGCAAGAGCGCCCCGGCGATCAGGGTGGCGGTGAGCGCAAGGGGCGCGCCGCGGGCCGCCCCCGCGGGGATGCGCCGGTCTTCCGGTCCAAGGATCTGAATGAGGATCCCGAGTCCCAGGAGAAGGAGGGCGTAGTGGCCGGGGGCGAAGGCGCGACTCGTCAGGGCGAGATCGACGAGCGCGAATATCGACACCACGATCGCGGCAAAGATCAGGAGTGGGATGACGGAGGCCCGCGGCGACCTCGAGAGGGAAGGGGTCGCCAAGGCGCGGCGCCAGAGGAGAGCAACATTGATCGCATAAAGGATCAGGAGTGCCGCGTAATCGCCGCTCCACCGTCCGAGCAGGGTCGGCTCTGCGCTTCCATGCAAGAGAAGAGGGCCGAACGCCAGCGTGGCCAGAAACGGCAGGATGAAGCGCCCGATCGGCTTGGATGCGTTCACGTCCATTGAGCGCTCGGCAACGGAGCGCTACTCATCAGCGGTCCTAGTGAGCGAAGTGGCGCTCACCGGTCATGATCATGGCGATGCCCACCGCATCGGCCGCGGCAATCGATTCCGCATCCCGCCGCGATCCTCCGGGCTGGACGATGGCGGTCACGCCCAGTCGCGCCGCGGCCTCCACGGCATCGGCGAAGGGAAAGAACGCATCCGAGGCCATGACCGAGCCTTTGAGATCATGGCCCGAGCGCGCCGCCTTCATCGCCGCGACCTGGACCGCGTCGATGCGACTCGACTGTCCGGCGCCGATGCCCAGGGTACGAGCTCCACGGGCGAAGACGATCGCGTTCGAGCGTGCGAGCTTGGCCACCTTGAATGCGAAGAGCAGACTCGTCCGCTCTTCGGCGGTGGGAGCGCGCTTCGTCGCCACGGTTCCCGGGAGCTCATCACCCGGCTCGAGATCGGGCTCCTCGAGCAAGTAACCGCCGAGAATCGAGCGCAGCTTCCACTCCCGCGCCGCTGCCCGCCTCGCCTCCTCCCCCACCTCGACGACCCGCAGCGCCGGGCGGCGAGTCAAAGCCGCTCTGGCCTCGGCGGTGTAGCCGGGGGCTACGACCACTTCGTAGAAGTCGCGGGCGATCTCCTCGGCAGTCTCCCCATCGACAACGCTCGC
>JBIOUT010000112.1:0-8733 GCA_044867365.1 Candidatus Eiseniibacteriota bacterium
TCGTGATCGGTGAACGTGTACTGATCGACGATCGTCGTGTCGGTGCCGGCGATGTGCCACAGGACCACGGTGTCTCCGACATTGGCAAGACGGAGGCCGAAGGCCGAATGTCCGTTCGCCTGCTGCCACGCCTGCGAGGCGCTCCCGAAGACGACGCGCCGCTCTCCGACCGGCAGGGTTCCGGTGAAGCCGTAGGCCCAGGCGCGGCTGGGATCGCCGAGCAGGAGGCCGGTCAGATCGGCGGGGACGGAGCCGGTGTTGACGATCTCGACCCATTCGTCATCGGTCGGATCGAGAATCCCGTCTCCATCCCAGTCGCGCGCCGGGTCGGCGAGCACCTCATTGACGGCGACCTGGGGCGTGCACCACGCCGGCTGGGCGATGGCGGCGGGTAAGAGGAGAGTGAAGACGGCCGAGTAGACGAGCTGAGCAAGAATTCCCCTTCGTGATCGAGACGCCGAGTGCATGGTTGTTTCCTTCGCTGCGGGGAGGCGGCGAAGCCGCGGGCGGTTGACGCGCGGGGAGTCGGGGGTCCGACGACGACTGTGGAGTCGATTGACGAATCGTCCGGGGCGGATCAGCGAACGTGGGGTCGAAACGAGGAGACGCGCACGGTCGGCCGCTAGGCCGCGACCCGTTTCCGCGCGCCGACGATCCGGGTGCCATGACGGCCCTCGAGGGCGAGCCTCAGCACCCGCGGCGAAGTGATGATGACTTCCCGCCCGCCGTCGGCGAGAAAGGCCAGGGCCGCTTCGATCTTTGGACCCATCGACCCGGGCGGGAACTCGCCCGCCGCCAAATAGAGCTCGGCTTCCTCGGCGGGGAGAACTTCGAGATCTTGCTGTCGCGGGGTGTTATAGCCGATCGCTACGCGATCGACTCCGGTGACGACGACCAGCTGATCGGCGCCGACGGCGCGGGCGAGAAGCGCGGCCGCTCGATCCTTGTCGACGACGGCCTCCACCCCGGCGAGCGTTCCGTCAGCCCGGCGAACCACGGGGACGCCGCCGCCGCCGGCGGCGATCGCCGCCACTCCACCATCCACCAGGGAGCGAATCGAAGCCGCTTCGATGATGGCGATCGGCATCGGTGAAGGAACCACCCGCCGGTAACCGCGCCCGGAATCCTCGATCATCGGCCAGCCGCGGGTGGCGCGCAGGCGCTCGGCCGCCTCCCGCCGGTAGAACGGCCCGATCGGTTTGGTGGGATGACGGAAGGCGGGGTCGTCGGCATCGACGAGCACCTGGGTGATCACCGTCGTGACCTCTCGCTCTTTCCCTGCCTGGTGGAGGGCGTTGCGCAGCACCTGCTGGATCATGTAGCCGAGCCCACCTTGCGAGTCGGCGTCGCAGACGTCGAGCGGCATCGGGGGCACGGTGTCACGCGCCGCCTCGTTGCGGAGCACGATGTTGCCCACGACCGGCCCGTTTCCGTGAGTGAGGACCAGGCGGGTGGACGGCGCCAATGCCGCCGCCACCTGCTGCATGGTCCGGGTCGTGATCTCGATCTGCTCCTCGATGGTTCCCGCCCCTTCGGGGGGAATGATGGCGTTGCCGCCAAGCGCGAGAAGCAGGCAGCGCGGTGGGGTCATCCCGTGCACCGTGTTTCGTGGTCGCCGATCGGCACGGTCGTGCGCCGCGAGCGCGCCGTCCGTCCGGACTCGCTCTCGACGATTCGGGAGCGACCGCCGGTTCAGGCGCGAATCGCGCTCAGCACATCGCCCATCCGCTCGAGAGCGAGCTGAATGTTCTCCACCGAGTTGGCATACGACAGTCGGAGGTATCCTTGACCGCCGGCCCCGAATGACGTGCCGGCAAGACTGGCGACGCCGCCTTCGTATAGCAAGAGATCGGCCACTTCTTGCGAAGACTTGCCTGTTCGTTTGATGTTGGGGAAGACGTAGAAGGCGCCTTCCGGCTCGACGCAACTCACTCCCGCGATCTCATTCAAACCGCGAACGATGACATCCCGGCGGCGCTGGAACTCCGCCAGCATCGCCTGTGGCCCGTCCCGAGGACCGGTGAGCGCCTCCACTCCCGCGCGTTGGGTGAAGGAGGCGGTGCACGACGTGGCATTCACCTGCAACTTGGCGATGAGCGGCGCCAGGCCGTCGGGGAACACGCCGTACCCGAGCCGCCAGCCGGTCATCGCATAGGTCTTCGAGAAGCCGTCGAGGATGATGGTGCGCTCGAGCATTCCGGGGAAGGAGGCGATGGAGACATGCTCGGCGTCGTAGATGACTTCAGAGTAAATCTCGTCCGAGAGCACCATCACCGAGGTGTCCCCGATGATGTCGGCGATCGCCGCCACATCGGCGCGGGTGAGAACGCTACCGGTCGGGTTGTGGGGTGAGTTGAGGATGATGAGACGGGTGCGATCGTTGACGAGATCGGCAAGCTCGTTGACATCGAGTCGAAAGCCGCGCTCTTCGCGAAGCGGGATTGGCCGCTTGACGCCTCCGGCGAAGCCCACCATCGACTCGTAGATCGGGAAACCGGGATCGGGATAGATCACCTCGTCCCCCGGGTTCACCAGGGCGAGGATGGTGAAGAACATAATGGGCTTGGCGCCGGGCGTGACGACGACGCGCGCGGGATCGATCGCCACTCCGCGGCTCCGGCTGAGATGAGAGGCGATCGCTTCGCGGAGCTCCGGTAGACCCGCCGCCGGGCCGTAATGGGTGTACCCCTGACCGAGAGCGTCGATCGCCGCCCGCGTGATGTTCCCCGGGGTGTCGAAGTCGGGCTCCCCAATCTCGAGGTGAATGATCCGGCGCCCCTGCGCCTCGAGCGCCCGGGCGCGTGCCAGTACCTCGAACGCCGTCTCGGTGCCCAGAGTTCGCATGCGATCGGCAAGCTGCATGCTTCCCCTCCATCACGGAAAAACGAAATCGATACGCGAGGCCATGCGAGTCTCCGCCGGACCGTGGCGCAGCTGGCGCATCGAAACTCCGAGTCTGACACGGACGCGACCGGGCTGCCAATCGATAACCGCCGCTCCGGCATCGCCCGGATGAGCGAGCGGAGCCCCGAGGGCGCCCTCGGCGACCGCCGGCAGATTCGCGCTCACCCCGCTTCTGGCCACCGGCCCGCTCCAGGAGGCGGCGCCGGTCTCGATGGCGACGGCAGCGGGAAGGCGCCACAGAACGCGTAATCGCACGAGCAGCCCACCGCCGGCCGTCCAATCGACACCTACCCGAGAGATGGGGGTGCGGATTTCGCCGTGAAAGCGGCTCAAGTCGATGCCGGAATCGCGACGAAGCTCGCCGCGAAACACCGCCTCGGCCTGCGATCCTCCAGCGAGCGGAGATGCCACTTCTAGAAAACTGCGGCTTTTCGCAGTATTCTGCGCCCGCGGCCATGCCCCGGCAGGCAGGACCGCCCGTGCTCCGAGCGTCGCCCGCATCCCGCCGGGATTGGACCGGATCTCGAGGTCGAGAGTCGGTCCCCCGGAACGGGTGGTGGCGAGCTCACCGACGCCGGGCTCATGGGGGCCGCGCAGACGGAGATCGAGTTGGGTCGATAGCCCGTGCCCTTGAGCCCCAACCCGCGCCGCCGCGATCGGGGAGCGGCGTGGGCCGGCGACAATCTCCACCTCCCCGCTCCTTCGCCGCCGGTGAAGGCTCAGGCTAAGGCTGGCGACCGGATCGGCGATCCATCGCCGCCCGGCCATGGGTCTCGCGGTGAGCAAGAGTCCAGCGCCGCCCTGAGTTGCGGCGAGAAACACCGCCGCCTCATGAGTCGGGCGCCTGCCGCCTGCAATCAGCAGTGTACGGCGGCCCGCTCCGAGCCGCAGCCCTCCGCCGGCGAGAGTCGTCCCCCCGGAGAGCATCGACCCGGGACCGGGGGAAGCCGATAGCCCGCTCGCCCCGCGCGCCCAGCGGACCGCCAGATGCCCGGCCGCCCAGGAATCGATCCAGCGGGGCGCCGTCCCCAGAACATGAAATCGCCTGGACCGGCCGCGAAGGTCGGAGGCGATCTCTATGCGTCCGGGACGAAAAGTGAGCGATGCGGCCGGCTGCCGGCCGAGCACGGTGGTCGCCGAGGCGCGGACTTCCGCCGCCGGGGCCTCGGGCGATGCGCCGATCACTGCGAACGCCGACAAGGCGATGCCGGTGACAAGAGGCGCCGCTCGCGCCCCCATGAATCGAGCGAAAGCGGTGGCCATCATGGACGAATCTCGGCGGGCGCGGCCGCATGATCACCCAGGGAAAGCCCGACCACATGCGTCGCCGGAAGGGTCGAGTGCCAGGCCCATCCCGCGCTCAGCGCGAACCGATTTCTCCTGAGAGCGACGAAGAGGCGAATCGGTGGCTCGGCGGAAGACCAGGCGGCGCCGAGATCGACCGCATCGAACGGTCGGGTCTTGAGCCCGAGGCTCAACCGCCGGCCGCTCGACCCCTCCTCCAACACGAGCTCGGTGCGGACCAACGAACGAGCCGCTCCCAGATGCGCCCTGAACCGGCGCGGAGACCCGAGCCTCTGCGCTCCACGCGTCCTCCAGGCGCCGTGCGAGCGCACGGCGATGTCGAGCCAATCGCTCGCCAGAGACCAGCCGAGATCGATCTCGCTTCCCGATCGGGAACGAGGCGCGATCGCGGGCTCTTCGCCGATGAGCGCGTCGAGCCGGCTCAGGACGAGCGCCAACCGCTGACCCGAAAGCGCTTGCTCGAGACCGGTGGCGAGCCGCGATTCGCGATAGCCGGGGGCACGGAGCTGGGAGAAGGCGATTCCCGCCGCCAAGCGGGATCCTCTTCCGCCGATGCGAAGGGCCTCGGCGCCGACTCCCGGCCAGCTCCAGGGACGGGCGGCGATCGCATCGGCGCGAAATCCCATACCCTCGCCCGCCACCGGCCAGCGCGCCGGCGAATCGCCGGCAACCAGGCTCTCGGGCGTCGGATGCTCCCATTCGAAGGCCGCCTGCACAGGCAAAGCAAGGCCGGGGATCGCCCAAACGACGAGCGAAAGAGCGAGCCGAAGCGCCGATCGGCTCATGGAGCGACGATGAAGGTGGCTCGGCCGGCAACCAAGGGCGGCATGTCGCTTCGCTCTCGCGCCGGCTCGCCGGCCACCGTCACCAGATAGAGGCCGGGATCCAGGCGGGCGCCCGAGTCATCGCGGCCGTCCCAGGGAATGAAGCGCCGGCCCGCAAGCGCCGCGCCGGCGAAGCGGCGGACCATTCGACCGTCCATGGCATGGACGGTGAGCACCCCATCGCGCAACGGTTCGGCGAAGAAGAGAATGACCGTATTAGCGGCGGCCGGCGACAAGGAGGCCCGCTCGATGCGCAGAAATCCACGCCCGGGAGGGAATTCTCGCGCCGCCCCGTTCACGCGTCCGGGAGTCGGCCCGAGCGGCGATGCGCTCCACGCCGCCTCGTCGGCGCTCGCCATCTCGAGCGCTACCCGCTCGACCGAGAGTCCGGCGGGCGCCCAGCTGCCGCGATAGCCGACGTCATCGCTCGTCCGCCCGGATTCATCGACAAGATGAATGCGGTCGGCCACCGGCTCGCCGGAGTCGTTGAGGGTGGGCCATCGCGATCCAAGGACCAGGACTCGTGCCGGGCCGGGAACCGCCTCCTCCGCCACCACCATCATCTCTCCCGGAGCGAGCCGTGAAGCGCCGTCGAGGGACACCGTCTCGAGGCGGCCGTCCGACAAGGCGTAGCGGTCGAGAGCGAGGGAATCGGAGCTTGTGTTGACGAGCTCGATCCACTCGGGGCCGCCGTCGCTCGGGCGGTAGAGGAATTCGTTCACCTTGAGCGGTCCCGGACCGGCGCGAGCGGCGATGCGCAGCGTGTCTCCGCGTGACTCCGGAGAATCGGCCGGCGGCTCCACCGCCACCCAGGTCATGCAGAGGTCGAGCGGTCCGGGATCGAGCGGGCCGAGGGCGAGCTCTCCGGTCCACGGACCCGATCCCGCAAGCCGCAGCGTTTCCGCCGCTCGCCCAGGGAGAGCCGCACACGGCGCGACGCTGAGCTCGACCGCTCGCGGCAGAAGGTCGGGGGTGCCCTCCTCCGCCTCGAGCGTCCAATCGACCCAAAGCTGAGGGCGTTCGCCGGCATCGCTGCGATGGCCGCGCGAGCGGAGCCGGAGAGGTGGGGGGCGGCGATTGGGGGCGCCGGGGCTCGGCGACCCGAGGGCCACGAAGTCCGCTCGATTGCTCCCGGTCGAACGCCCATCAGGGACTCGACCGAGGCTCGTTCCCGCCGGGACATCGGGAGCCGGCTCGCCGGCGAAGAACTCCGGGCTCTCGAGCGGGCCCCAGCCGACCACATCGACGACGACTCCGTCGATGAGCACCCGACAGGCGTCGGGACCATTCTGGAGCCCGAGCTCGGCGACCCATCGAGGCGGCGGCTGGATCCGCGCCCCTCCGATCACTCCGCGCGCCGCCGGGGCGAGGGTGTCGCCGGCGATGCCGCGCCAGATCTCCTGCCAATCGCCGGGGCGAGCGCCGTTGCCGCTCTCGAGGCTGACTCGGCTCAGGGCGAGCGGCTCGCCGCCGGCGAGGAGAAGCTCGACGAACTCCCCGCCTTCGTCGGCTCCGGTCGCGTCGTAGAGGACTTCGTTGATGAGGAGCGGTCCCGCCGAGGGGGCGCGAGCTCCCCCCGAGTGGACCTCGGCGGCACGGGCTCCAGGAGCCGCTCCATCTCCCAGGGAGACATCCGCTATAAGCCCGATAAGTAAACACGCGGTAGCGACAAAAAAAGGCGCCATCCAGGTCCGGCTCATCACGCCTCGACCTCCTGGTCGCCCGTCTTGATCGGGAGTCCGGAGACTCCGAATTAATTTTCTACGCTAAGGCGCAGTTACTTGCGCTCTCCTCCTCGTGTTCCCCCGGGATCATGTCCCCATCAATCATGCGAGCCCCCGACGGCGGCGAAGGAACCATTCGATCGACACACAACCGACGAAGGCGAGGAACATCCCGGCGTGATTCCAGATCTTGACCTCGACCGTCTGCACCGCCGCCACCCGGCGCTCGACCAACGCCTTCACCGAGCTCTGCGCCTTCTCCGGAGAGACGAATCCTCCCCCTGTTCGCTCGGCCAAGCGGCGCAGGAGATCGGGATTGGCCGCCGGGGTTGCTCCCTCGATGCTCGCTTGATCGACCAGGAAATGCTCGCCGGCCGCGGTCCACCGGCGATCGCCTCGTTGGGCGGTTCCTCGCAGGTGATAGAGGCCGGCCTCGAGGAACCCTGCATCTCCCGAGTACTGGCCCCGTCCTTCGCCCGGAACCAGACGAACCTTCACTGGATCGCCGCCGCCCTCGCGAATCACCTCGACCGTGACCTCGGCGTCATCGACCGGGCGGAGCTGATCGTCGGTGAGACGCGCCCCGAGGGTCACCCGCTTTCCACCGAGAAAGACGCTCTGGTCGGCGAAGAGCTCGAGATTGGCGCCGCTTCGACCTTCGGCAAGCCAGCGCACCGCCTCACCCCAGAAGCGGCGGAAGACAAGATCGCTGCCGTTCAATCCCGGGAGTAAGAAGCCCCATCGCCAGACCAGATTGCCGTTGACGATGAGCACCCGCCCACCGGCGCCGCGACCGGCCACGACGACCGGCAAGGGTCCATTGGGCCCCTCGCCGGTGATCAACACTTCGCTGGCGAGCCCCGCCTCGAGGGGACGCGCGACCCGAATCGGAGGCAGATTCCTCCAGATGTCGGCGGCCGATGTCGGTCCCTCGCCCAGGGAGGTGACGGGATGGACGAGCCCTGCCGCAGTCGTCCGCAAGCTCACCATCTCTCCACCCTCACGGCCGGGCCGGAGCCGCACCGGCAGCACCCCGGACCAGCCGCCCGCAGCGAAGCCGGACAAGGCATCCCCGTCGTTGGCGACGACGAGCAGTCCCCCTCCGGCATGGGTGAAGCCGAGAAGCGCCTCGCGCGCTCCGGCCGGCAACCGGCTGGGATTGACCCCGATGAGCACCACGGACCCAAAGGGGGCGAGATCCGCCGGTCGTCCGGGCAAACCCGAAAGCTTCCCCTGACCCAGCCGCTCGTACTCGCCCTTCCTTGGATCGAGGCGAGCGAGCGCAGTGACCGACAGGGTGCGGTCGCTGGCGAGAATGCGCCGAATGAAGGTGACATCCCACGACAAGGCATCGGCGATCAAGAGGACTTGGAGCCTTTCCTCCTCGACCTCGATGGCAAAAGCCCGCCGATTGTTGTCGAGGGTCAGCTCCCCGGGGGCGCGCTCGACCTCGACGACGTAGCGATGAACCCCCAGGCGCTCAGGACGGAAGCGGAGTTCGATAGGCACGCGGCCGGGGCCCGCGGGCAAGGTGATCGTTTGCCGGGCAAGAACCTGCCCATCCTCGCGAAGAAGGACATTAACGCGGGTGGGTAAGGTGAGCTGACTGGCGACAGCCACCGAAACCCCGGTTTCCTGGCCGAGGTAGGCGCTGCGATTGGCCAGGCATTCGGCGACCCAGATATCGTTCACCACCGAGTCGAGAGAGGCAGGGATGCAGATGATGGGCACCGCCAGACGCTCGGCAGCCGCCACCGGATCGGATCCGGCGTTCGCCGCGCCATCGGAGAGGAGGAGGAGCGCCGAGGGTCGTTCTCCGCGACGGGCCAGAACCTCCCCCAACGCCGGTCCGAGCGCCGTCGAAGTCCCGGTGGCGGTCATGTCCGGCAAGCGGCCGCCCTCGGCCAGCGAAACCTCACCAAGGTCTTCTCCGAAGCCGTAGACGTGAACGTCGAAATCATGCGCGAGCTCGGGCA
>JBIOUT010000113.1:0-2376 GCA_044867365.1 Candidatus Eiseniibacteriota bacterium
GGATGAAGAAGGCAAGGGTCGAGAAGGCGAGAGGGAACAGGAATCGGAGTCCCCACTGGGTGAGCGGAGACTGCCAGCCATGCTCGGCCAGCACATCGACCACCTTCGACCGCATGTACATCGATAGCGCCAGGAACAACGGCGACAGGGTGAGAACGGTCCAGAAAACAGTCACCCTGGCCACGATCGTCCGCCGCCGGCGAACACCGAAGATCAGATTGAAGACGCGCTCGATGCTCAAGAGAAGGGAGATCGAGAAGGCAACCAGCACCAGGAAGCTGGCGATGCTGGTGAGAACCCCCGAAGTCTCGAGGCCGGCGGAAACGGCGGAGAAGGCATGGGTAACGAAGTTGTCGATAGCGGCGGTGTCCTCGGGCGGGAGGACGCCGATGGTCAAACTGATGATGAAATGCCGGCCGTCCTCGATCCAGCGCTGCAGCGATCCGGCGGAGCGTGAAATGAGGAGAAAGAGCGTGGTCAGCGGCACTAGGGTGAAGAGAGTGGCGTAAGCCAGCTCGAGGGCGCGCTGCATGCACTGCGATCTCCGGAACTCGCTCAGGGTGAAATAGGCGAGCCGCAGCCCCTCGAGGGCACGGCGAGCGGCAGCCGGACGCGGGTGATCGTCCTCGAGCAAGAAGCCCCGCACGCGCCGCGGTAATCGTTGGCTCATGGATTGGTCAATTCCTGGGGAGCCGAACGGGGGTCCGGGCGTAACCCCGCCGAACCGGCCCCCGGGTCGTAGAACCCGAAGTATAACTCTGTCTCAGCTCGATTCAGCCGGGGCGGGATTGGGCCGGCGGCCCAGTCCCTTGATGGTGCGGCAGATGGAGGATGGAAGCCGAGCACCCGATTCGGTGTATGGATTATAGATTGTGGGCCCGGTTGTGGCTCCGGCGGCTCGGTCCGGGGGCCCAGGGCTTGACTTGCCGGGTCAAGGGGCGGACGATGCCGCCCCCAAGCCATGGACCGGAGCCTTGAAGCACACCGCCCGCGGTGCGCTCTGCCGGAGCGGCAGAGCGGCCCCTTGCCGCTAAACGGAGGCTGATCGATGCGAATCATGGCCTTTCTTTTTATCATCGCTTTATTCATCGTCCCTCTTGGCGCTTGCCAGCGCGGACAGAATCAGGCGGGAAAGCAGCAAACGAGTGAGACCGCCGCCCAGGGCTCGGCTGCCGTCTACTCTCGCGCCGAGGAGGCTTACCTGGCGGGCCGCCACGATGAAGCCCTGGACCTCCTCAAGCAGATCCCGGCGGGCTCCCCGGAAAGCGCCCGCGCGCACAACCTCATGGGCCTCATCCAGGCTCGGAGAGGCAACATGGCTCTCGCATCGCTCGAGTTCCAGGAAGCGGTGCGCGCCGATCCCAACTTCGCCCAGGCGCACAACAACTTGGGAATGATCTATTTGCAAGAGGGACGGCTCGAGCTGGCCCAGGCATCCTTCCAGTCGGCGGTGCGGGACGACCCGTACTACGTGGCACCTCATCAGGGGCTCGCCGAGGCCTACTACAAGATGGGCAAGATGGAAGATGCCCGCTCGGAGCTCAAGGTCGCCGAGGAGCTTCGTTCCACCCAAACCGCGAGAGCCAATGCGGCGCTCATGGATCTCGAGATCGGCCAGCGGCTGGATGTCGCTCGTCTCGTCGAGCAGGAGCAGCAACAGCCGAGACAGACGGCCTCTCGCCCCACGCCGCGTCCTCGCGCGACCAAGCCCGCTCCGAAGCAGGCTGAGTCCGAAGCCCCGACGGTGACCTCGCGGGTCGTGGCGCCGACCGGCACGACGATCACCATTGCCGTCGACCAAGCCATCTCGAGCGCGACCGCTCAGGTCGGACAAGAAGTGACCGCCCATGTGGTCGGCGATGTCACCGTCGGCCGGGACACCGTGATCAGGAACGGAGCGGCGGTCAAGGGCAAGGTCACTCAGGCGGAGAGCTCGGGGCGGGTGAAGGGCAGGGCGACCCTCGCCCTCGGCTTCAACTCGGTCGAGACTTCAGCCGGGTGGCGCGACATCGAAGCCCATATGGTCGAGGGCACGCTCAAGGCTCCGGGAACCAAGAAGCGTGATGCGGCGACGGTCGGCATCGGCGCCGCCGCCGGCGCCGTGCTCGGCGAGATCATCGGCGACAAGGCGGGGCTCGGCGCCGTCATCGGTGGCGCCGCCGGCACCGCAGTCGTCCTCAGCACCAAGGGCAAGGAAGTTCAAGTCGAGCCCGGGACCCAGCTGGGCCTCGAGCTCGACCAACCGCTGGCGATCACGGTGACCAAAACGGCGCCGGTGACCGAATGAGTCGGTGACCTCCCGAAAACCGAAGGCGTCGAAACCCAAGGCGTCGCCATCCCGGCCCGCCCGGGCGGCTCGAACGAGGGCCGCCCGGG
>JBIOUT010000114.1:0-2616 GCA_044867365.1 Candidatus Eiseniibacteriota bacterium
TCGCTCAGCGTGCGGCAGTTCCCGCGGAGCGACATCGCCGTCATCAAGGTAACGACCGCCTACATCGGCGCCAACGCCGATCTGGTGCGTGGCTTCATTACTTCGCCGCTCGAGCGGGTGATCGCGAGCGCTGACGGGATCGACTACATCGAATCGACGAGCGCGCAGTCGTTGAGCACCATCGTCGTTCACCTCAAGCTCAATTACGACACCAACGCCGCGCTCACCCAGATTCAGGCGAAGGTGGCGCAGGTGAGGAACGATCTGCCGCCGGAGGCCGAGGCGCCGGAGATCGAGGTCGAGACGGCGGATACCCAATTCGCCGCCATGTATCTGGGCTTCTCGTCCAAAGACCTGGATCAGAACCAGATCACCGATTACCTGACTCGCGTCGTCCAGCCGAAGCTGAGCGCCATCAGCGGAGTGCAGCGCGCCGACATCCTCGGTGACCGCACCTTCGCCATGCGGGTCTGGCTCAAGCCGGAGAAGATGGCCGCCCTGGGCATCTCGCCTTCCGATGTGCGGGACGCGCTGGCCGAGAACAACTTTCTTTCGGCGCTGGGGAGCACCAAGGGCACGATGGTGTCGGTGAACCTGGTCGCCAATACCGACCTGCAGACGGCCGATGAGTTCCGCCAGCTCGTGGTCAAGGAGAAGAACGGCGTCATCGTCCGCTTGGGGGAGATCGCCGACGTCGTGCTCGGGGCCGAGAACTACGAACAAGACGTCCGCTTCAACGGTGAGACCGCCACCTTCATGGGCATCTGGGTGCTGCCTACCGCCAACTCGCTCGACGTGATCGGTCGGGTGCGCAAGGCCATGCCCGAGATCGAGAAACAGCTGCCGGTGGGGATGAAGGCGGGCATTCCCTACGATTCGACCGAGTACATCAAGAACGCCATCGAGGAGGTGCTCAAGACCCTCTCCGAGACGTTGCTGATCGTGATTGCGGTCATCTTCCTCTTCCTCGGCTCGGTGCGCTCGGTGATCATCCCGGTCGTGGCGATTCCGGTTTCGCTCATCGGGGCGGTCTTCCTCATGGCGATCGCCGGTTTCACCATCAACCTCCTGACATTGCTCGCCATCGTCCTCTCGGTAGGGCTCGTGGTCGACGATGCGATAGTGATGGTGGAGAACGTCGAGCGTCACCTCCACACCGGGAAACGCCCCTTCCAGGCGGCCATCCATGCCGCCCGCGAGCTCGTGGGGCCGATCATCGCCATGACGATCACGCTCGCGGCGGTGTACACGCCGGTCGGCATCCAGGGCGGTCTGACCGGGGCGCTCTTCCGCGAGTTCGCGTTCGCTCTCGCCGGCGCGGTGTTCGTCTCGGGAGTCGTCGCCCTCACCCTGTCGCCGATGATGGGGTCGAGGCTGCTTCGCGCCGGCGACACCGAGCGCGGCTTCTCGGGATGGATCAATCGCCGATTCGACGGGGTGCGGAACACCTACACCCGGATGCTCGCCGGCACCCTCGCTTATCGTCCGGTGGTCCTGACCTTGTGGGCGATCGTGCTCGTGCTGATGGTGCCGTTCTACATGTTCTCGCAGCACGAGCTCGCGCCCAACGAGGATCAGAGCGTCGTCTTCGGGATCATTCAGGCCGCCGCCAACTCGACCATCGATCAGACCAAGCTCTTCGCCACCAAGATCCATGACGTCTACAAGTCGTTCCCGGAGACGGAGAGCATCTTCCAGATCACTTACCCGAGCGGCGGCTTCGGGGGAATGGTCACCAAACCGTGGAAAGAGCGAAAGAAGAGCACCGAGCAGCTGCAGCTCGAATCGGCGGCAGGACTCTCGAAGATTCCGGGCGTGCGAGTCATCCCCCTCATCCCGCCGGCGCTGCCCGGCGGCGGGGATTTCCCCGTCGACTTCGTCATCGCCTCGACGGCCGAGCCGGCGGAGCTCAACGCGTTCGCCAATCAGCTGGTGCAGAAGGCGTTCGCGAGCGGGCTCTTCATCTTCGCCGATGCCGACCTCAAGTTCGACCAGCCGCAGGCGGAAGTGGTTTTCAACCGTGACAAGGTGCGGTCTCAGGGCGTCGAGCTGAGTCAGGCCGGCCGAGATCTGTCGACGCTCCTCGGAGGGGACTACGTCAATCGGTTCAGCATCCAGGGCCGGAGCTACAAAGTGATCCCGCAGGTGAAGCGGAGCGAGCGGCTGACCCCGGACCAGCTGGAAGAGATCTACGTCTCCGGCCCGAACGGCCGACTCGTGCCGCTCTCGACCTTCGCCACCCTGCGGACCACCACCGAGCCGCGGGAGCTCAAGCGCTTCCAGCAGCTCAATGCGGTGCGGATCCAGGGCGTGATCCCACCACAGGTGTCACTGGATCAGGCCTTGCGTTTCCTCGAAGGCGAAGCCAAGAGCATCTTGCCTCAGGGCTTCACCATCGACTACGCCGGCGAATCCCGTCAATTGCGAACCGAAGGCAGCAAATTCCTGGGCATATTCTTCCTCTCAGCCATCCTGATCTACCTCGTACTGGCCGCTCAGTTCGAGAGCTTCCGCGATCCGTTCATCATCCTGGCCGGATCGGTTCCCCTCGCCCTTTCCGGCTCTCTGCTCTTCTCGTTCCTCGGCTTCACGACGCTGAACATCTACAGCCAGGTC
>JBIOUT010000115.1:0-2929 GCA_044867365.1 Candidatus Eiseniibacteriota bacterium
CTTTCAGGTGAAGGAGATCGAGAAGGCCGCCGACCTGGATGTCGGCCACTTGAATCTCCATCGTGCGAACCAAGAGATTGCCATCGGGCGTGATCTCGAGCTTGCCTTCGATCTCCGCCGGAATCCCGAGCGCTCTCGCCAACCGGAGCTTGAGCTCGATCCTATCTTGCTGATCGCGGTCTTCCTCCCTCTCGATCCGGAGGCTCTTGATCGGAGCCCCGGGAAAGGCGAAGACGACCTTGTTCATCAACGCCGAGAGGTCGTCGTATTTGATGACGGCCTCTCCGGTATCGACCGCGATGGTGAAGGAGACCGGATCATCGAGCCGCACCGCCTGCCCTGAATGCACCGGATGCATCGTCCCGCTCAGGTGCCGAACCTGGAGGACGACTCCCTCGTGAATGTCGAGATCCACGTTCCTCATCTCGATCCGCGTCGGGTTCGGGGTGGACTCTCGAGTGCTGTCGGCGGCGGCGAGCGATGCCGAGTCCCGCCCCTTCTCCTTATCGGACCTCTCACGTCCGCAACCGACGGCGATCAAGGTCTGGATGAGGATCCATCCCAGGATGAACCGGTGCGCCGGACGAGACCTCTTCGGCGTCATCGTCCTTTCCTCGACATCTTCCCCAGCTCGCCGAGCAGGCGGGACCACGATCGCTCCTCTCGCACCGGGTCGGCGAGCGGAGCGAGCCGCCGGCACCGGCGCCTTAGCCCGGAATAGAACTCCGCATCGCTTTCCGCTCGCCCGAGGAGCAACCCCAGTCGCCGAGTGTCCCCGACCGGAAAATATCCCGGATACCGGACGCCCAGGATCCCCACCGAGCCATCGATCCGTGAGGAGACAACCGGCACGCCGCAGGCCAGCGCTTCCATGATGACGTTGGCGCCTCCCTCCATTCTGGAGGTCACGACGAGAAGCCGAGAGCGGGCAAGGAGTCGGCGGGCGCGATGGGTCGAGAGCTCGCCGACCCAGCGGTAGCGCGGATTGCGCGCCATCTCACTGCGCGCCCGGCGCTCCATCGCCGGGCTCATCGCCGCGCCTGCATGAAAGATCCTAATCCGCGAGGAACGGGGAAGCCGCCGGGCGGCGGCGGCGGTGCGGAAGGGATCCTTGACCGGCCGGAGATGTCCGAGCAGGCAAACATCGAAGAAACGCCCGGGCGGGAGCGCTCCGTTCGGACATACGGCCGACTGAAAAATCACCCGCGCCTTGGAGCGGTGGCGGGCGGGGATCTTCTCCAGCGCTTTGGGTTGCAAGACGACGAGACGGGTCGCCAGATCGAGCGACCGGCGAGTGGTGGGGCTTCGCCGAAGATCGCGATATAGATCGGTGCCGGTGAGCGCCACGATCACCGGGGTCGAGGGGTGTGCGCGGCGAAACTCGGTCACCGAGTCGCTGCTCCGCCGGGCGTGGAGCGCGACGAGGAGATCTGCCGATCCACCGCGGTAGCGCTCCTCGATGATCACCCTGTGCCCGAGCTTGCGCAGAATCCGCGCCCATCGGAGCGCGGTCACCCGATTGCCACTCCGCGAGCGCGGAGGAGCCGGGGTAACGATGCGGACCCTCATCGGGCGACCGGCGGATTTGGGCTTCGCGGATTGGAGCTTCAATGCGCGCAGGTGCGGAAGCCTGCCCACACGTCGCGCCGATCCGGGGTATAGAAGTTGCGCCAGGCGTTGCGGAGGAGGAGCGAGCGCGTGGTCCAGCAACCGCCGCGCAACACTTTGTGATTGCCGAACCAGGGCTCCGAATACCCACGATACGGATCGGCCACGAACCCCGGATAAGGAAGGAAGTCGCTCGCCGTCCACTCCCAGACATTGCCGATCATCTGCCGGCAGCCGAAGGCGGAATCTCCCGCCGCCAAGGCCCCCACATCGACGCATCCAAGGGCCTTCCAATCGAGATTGGCGCGCTCGGGGTTCGGTGGTTCGTCTCCCCAGGGGAAACGCCGTTTGCGCCGGGCGAGTTGCCCGCCGGGACCCGGCTCCCCCGCCGCCGCCGCTTCCCACTCCGCTTCGGTGGGGAGCCTCCGTCCCGCCCAACGACAAAAGGCCTGAGCTTCATACCAGGCGACATGGAGAACCGGCCGATCGGGCTCGAGCATCACCCAGCGATCGAAGTCGCGCCGCTCCCACTTCCCCTCGGGGCCCTTGCGCCAGTAGACCGGATGCTCCGCCGCGGCGCCCTCCCTCCATCGCCAGCCCTCGTCGCTCCACAACTCCTGCCGCCGGTATCCGCCGTCATCGACGAAGGCGGCGAATTCCGATTGCGTGACCGGCGCTCTGGCGATGGCGAAGGGAGCGATCTCGACCGGATGCTCCCACTTCTCGTTGTCGAAGACGAAAGGCAGATCCGGTGACGAGCCGAGGAGAAACGAGCCGCCGGGGACCTGAGCGTCGCCGGTCAGCGGTCCGCCCGTCGTCACCGCCCGCCCGCCGGGCGAATCGCCGAACATGCCCGACGAATCCCCGAATCGCGGCGCCGGATACCCCAGGGTCTGCCGGGTGTAGGTGAAGGCCTCGCTGTGCATGTGCTCGTGAAAGATCGAGAGCAGAACGAAGTAGACCTCGTCCGCCGCCGGCTCCCTCCTCGACAGGCGCTCGAGCACTCGTCTCCGAATGATCTGCATATAGTCGAGAGTCTCCGCCCGCGACGGCAGCGGCAAATCCCAGCGCGTGTCGTGGGGAATGGCCTCCGAGTCGTAGAGTCGATCGCCGTCCGCTCGGATCGGGCTCTGCCCTCCGGCATGCCGGAGCACCCACTTCTCCTGGAACCAGGCGACATGCCCGATCTCCCAGAGGAGCGGATTGACGATCGAGAGCCGCGGCCCCATCAACTCCGGATCGCTCAGATCAGCGACCAGATCGAAGGTGCGCTGCCGCGCCTCGGCCACCGCCGAGGCGAGCAGGCTGCGATCTCGGACCG
>JBIOUT010000116.1:0-6017 GCA_044867365.1 Candidatus Eiseniibacteriota bacterium
TGAGGGCCGGCTAGAAGATGTCGCAGCGAATGCTCGGGAGTGGCAGCCTATTGCCCCGGTTCAAGTTGGCGGAAAGGGTGGGGCGGTGGGGTGCCCTGGCAGGGCTGGGAGACAAAGATGGATGCGAGCTACGTGATCGACGCCGCCACACTCCGAGACCAGAGCCGCCGCCCTCCGGCCCTGCTCGATGCGCGAACCGCCGCCGCCTATGAGGAGGGCCACATTCCGGGGGCGGTGAGTCTCGATCTCTTTGGCTATTTCGTTGACACCTCGGCGGAGGGGATCGATCGCCTCAACCAGGAGCTCGGCGAGATCCTGGGAGGGGCGGGGATTGGTGGGAACGAGCAGGTGATCTGCTACGAGGACGAGCTCGGGATGCGGGCGGCACGCCTGCTCTGGTTCATCGAATACGCCGGGGTCCCGGACGTCCGCATTCTAAAGGGTGGATTCCCCGCGTGGGAGGCGGCCGGAGGGGAAAGGTGCCGGGTTCGCTGCTCGCTGCCCAGGCAGGCATTCGCGATGCGCCCGCGGCCCGAGATTCTCGCCACTGCCGAATACGTGAACGAGCACACCGGGAGACCTGTCCGATTGGAACGCAGGGGTGGCGGGAACCGGAGCGAAGAGAGCGTGGCGCTCGACGTGCGCAGTCTTGCCGAGCATCGCGGGCAGACGACATCGAGTCACGGTCCATGCTGTCCGCGGGCCGGGCGCATCCCCGGCTCGATCTGGCTCGAATGGACGGCGCTCCTTTCCGCCGACCGGAGCGAAGTCAGGCCGGCGGCCGAGATCCGGCGCCTTCTCGACGAGTGCGGAATCACTCCGGAACAGGAGGTTGTGACTTACTGCCACCGTGGCGCGCGCGCCGCCGCCGCCTACCTGGCGCTGCGCGAGGCGGGATTCCGCCGCGTTCGCAACTACGTCGGCTCGTGGCACGAATGGGCCGAGATCCCGCACATGCCGATCGACGCCGGATAGCGGTTGCCAGTCGCCGCCGACGCTCGCCGCATGTTCCTCCTCGCCCTCTTCGCAATCGCCGTCGCCGCCGGTTCGGTGGCTTCGACCGTCGGCTTCGGCATCGGGAGCCTGCTCACCCCGCTTCTCGCGCTCACCATGGACACGGGGTTGGCGGTGGCCATCGCCGCCGTTCCCCATGCGGCCGCGACCGCGCTTCGATGCTGGCGGCTTCGCCGCGCCATCGACCGCCGGGTCCTGGGCACCTTCGGATTGGCGAGCGCCGCGGGCGGGCTCGTGGGAGGGTTCGGGCACGGGGTGCTCGCCAGTCCTGTCTTGACCGTCATCTTCGCCCTGCTGCTCTTGCTCTCCGGGGTGGCGGGGCTCGCGCGGCTTGCCGATCGGGTGCGTCTGAGAGGGACAGGAGTGTGGCTCGGCGGGATTCTCTCCGGACTCTTCGGCGGTCTCGTCGGCAATCAGGGAGGCATCCGATCGGCCGCCCTGCTAGCCTTTCCTCTACCGCCGGAGACCTTCGTGGCCACCGCCACTGCCGCCGCCCTGCTGGTCGACATGGTGAGGGTGCCGGTGTATGTCTGGACCTCCGGACGCGAGCTCGTGAACCGCTCGCCGGTCATCGGCGTGGCCACCGCCGGAGTACTGATCGGCACCCTGGCCGGCGAGAAGCTGCTCGGCCGGATTCCTGAACCGATCTTTCGGAGAATTGTCTCTCTGGCGTTACTGATCCTCGGCATCGCCATGCTGATGCGGGCGATCAGCACGATTTAGGCACAAGCCTTCGGGCGCGTCGATCGATGCGAACTCGAACACTCCGCTTTGCCCTCTTCATCCTGGTGACCGCGGGGTTCGTGCCGACTGCTCTCGTCTCTATTCGTGATCATCTCGAGATGATCGGCAGGCCGGTTCCTGGATTTTTCTTTCATGGGCCGGTGGGGAGAGTGGCTCTCGAGTCGCGCATGGCCACTAATGCCGGCCTGCGCGATTCCGACGAGGTGATCGAGATCAACGGCACCCGCTACGTGGCGGGGACCGATCCCCGGCCTCTCGTCCACACCGAGCTGGGTGAGTCAATCATCTGCTGGTTCGCCGTGACGGCCAGATCGTGTCGATCGACATCCCGGTTCACGCCTCCACCTTCGGCGAGTTCTTCGAGAATGCAGGAATTGGGATTCTGATCGGCATCGTCTAAATGACTTTTGGCGCCATGGTCTTCCGGCTCAGACCGGGCGAGCCGGCGAGCTGGCCCTTCTTCCTCTTCTGCGCCGGGATGGCCTTCGGCCTTCTCGATTATCGATTCACCCGTGCGGTCCTCCCCGAAGTATTGACGATTGCCGGGTTGTGCTTGCTCGCTCCCTCCTCCATGCATTTCGTTTTCAATCTGGGCGGGTCCGGGTTCGCGCCCAGACTGCGAAAATGGGTCCTACCCGTCCTCTATGCCGGGGCCGCGGCGCTCACGCCATTGCCGTGGGTGATCCAGCCTTTCAAGGGCCCAGCCGCCGGTCAGTCGATGTTGCTGGTTATCGCCGTCTGGGTTTCCTGCGCCGTGTCTTTCAGCCTGCCGCTTCTCGCCTACATGGCCGCACGGAGTCCCATCGTTCTCAACCGGCAACGGGCCCGCGTCCTGCTCTCCGGCGCCCTCACCATCATCTACGCCGCCGGCCTCGTGCTCTTGAATGCGGGTTTCGCCGGCAAGGTCGGCGGCACAGGCTCGCCGGGGACGGCCCGCCTCGTCCTTTTCGTCATCGTCTCGGTGGTGATCGTCTTCTTCCTCGATCGCGCCCGAGGGTTCGCTCAAACCCTGGTCGATCGTCTCTTCTTCCGCCATCGGGTGGATTACCGGCGTGCGTTGCTCCAAACCTCGGAAGCGATGGCCAGTCGTCTTCTCAAGTCCGAGATCATCGACTCGGCCCTGGGCGCTATTCGCGACGCGATGGGAGTCGATTGGGGCGCCGTCTTCCTCGCCCCTGAGGGTGGCCAATCCCTGGCCCTTACCGGGAGTTTCGGAGAAGGAGCTGCGAGCCTCGGCGGCGAGCTCGGCCCCGACGCCCCCCTGGTCCAGCATCTCGGACGTGGACGCCAGGCGGTCTCGCGCTATGACCGTGAAGTGCGCGACAACCTGGTGCTCGCCGAGCGCTTCGCCGCCGCGAATGCGGCGCTCGCGGTTCCCCTCGTCGTCGAAGAGAAGCTCATCGGCTTGTTGCTGCTCGGAGGTCAGCGACTCCCAGACCTGGTCGGCCTCCGCCAGGCTTACGAGAAGCTGTCGAGCGCCCAGACCCGGCTGGTGCAGGCGGAGAAGATGGCGTCTCTCGGGTCACTGGTGGCCGGCATCACCCATGAGTTCAATTCCCCGGTCGGCGTCATTGTCGCCGCCAACGATGTCATCCAGCGCTCGATCGACCGCATCCGCGCCTCGAGCCCCGGAGCGGAGGCGGAACGCGCGCTCAAGGTCGTCACCGAGCTCACCCGCACCAACCGCGAGTCCTGCTCCCGAATCGTCTCCATCGTCCGCAACCTGAAGAGCTTCGCCCGCCTGGACGAGGCCGAGCGCAAGGCGTGAAGCTCGAGCCGATCCCCGGCAGGCTCTCCACCTCGATCGAACCGCCGTGGGCGCTCACCACTTGCTGGCAGATCGAGAGTCCGAGCCCGAGCCCCACCCCCACCCCGATCCTTCGTCTCGAACCGCGGCGCGAAGCGCCGGCGCCCGCAAAGAAGGGTGAGCTCGGCGGCCGGGGAGGGTGACGCCGTCGGCGGCGTAACGCCGGTGGCTAGAGGGCGGCCCGACGCCGGCGACTAGAGGGCGGCCCGCAGCCGCGGCTCTACCGCTCGGGCGAACGACAAGGCAAAGACTTCGAGCTCGCCGCTGGCGACTTCGATCGTGAGCTCGACCTTTCGATGCTCGCGGCAGCCGAAGAGCTGGTACATGCGCGGCTCATCGGCGAGCACGGTCGTCTCGCCGCCGGTTCCAACCGCGATATCCGCCCCGCGTCGCGCGTCCGGCACCGACACTCCGTCGATCGTGACCCGCGCCGTGGCCGCACCACCCACTCCCCGCAACACCGCGTTCACCCCGGCCGCCTCGCAACGCATCCGGAGCGCCGAAGGGCGATCGGTGCTGGGAGCAGAGCGCAGGCTCTCGCGACTCGCCCGCCAGGACCCGGAGAGATAGAGCTGGCCGGTGAGGCGCCGCGTCTCATCGGGGTAGTCGATGACTCCGCCGTCGGTGTCCATGCCTTCGCTGTTTCCTACGACTCCCCGCAAAAACCCGCAATAGATCTCGGGAGTCGTCGGTGTCAAGACGGCATGCGGCGCATCGGCGATTCGTACCGGCCCGATCGGCGCAGGAAGGGCCAGCTCCCGGCGCCCTTGCCGCAGGGTCTCCTGGAGCTTGATCTCGAGCGCCGGGTAGTCGCCGTCGCCGGCGTGATCGAACATCGCCTGGCCGTTGGGGTCGAAGAGAACCGCCCGCGGCCAGTGCTCCCCCGATAACGATCTCCAGATCGTGTAATCGGCGTCGATGACCACCGGATAGCGGATGCCGAGGTCGCGCACTGCGCGCTCGACGTGGGATCGCTGGCCGCCGAAGCTGAATTTAGGGGTGTGGATGCCGACGACGGTGAGTCCGAGCGCAACATAGCGTTCGTGCCAGGCGCGCATGTAGGGGAGCGTGCGCAAGCAGTGGAAGCAGGTGAAATCCCAGAACTGCAGCAGCACCGCCCGCTCGGCCAACCCCGGATGAATGAAGTGAAGATGCGCCTCCCCGCCTTCGACCTGAGTGGCGAGGAGGAGCGGCGGGGAGTTGAGCCAGCGCGGGGCGAGGAGCGCATGCGCCCGTGCCAGGGCTTCTCCCGGAGATCGTGGCCGCTCGGGATCGGGAGTTTCGGAGAGCTCGGTCACTGGATCAGCGTACCAGGCTCAGTTTCCGGCTTGTTTCGCCTCCTGGAAAACGGAGTCGCACGAAATAGACGCCGGCGGGCAGTGGACGCCCCGTCGTGTCGCGCCCATCCCAAAGGACATGATGAGTGCCGGGCTCGTTCACTTCGGATCCCAGCAGCCGAACAAGGCGGCCCTGGGCGTCGTGCAACGACAAACGGATGGGAGCCCGCATGTCGAGCGAGTAGCTCAGACGGGTGAACGGCTGCGCCGGATTGGGGGCGGCGGTGAGGCGGAGCCGGTAGGCCGGCGGAGAATCCGCCTCCGGAACCCCGATACCCCCGGTGAGCAGGGTCTCGATGACGTCGATCATCGCCGTCGCGTCATATTCGCACTTCCAGTAGCGGATGATTCCGGAGCGGTCAATCACGAAATCGAGGGGGAAGGGAGATACGCAGGCTCCGGCCGGAGGCCGGTACCCATTGAACACGCTTCCCTGGGTGTCGAGGAGGACCGGGAAGGTGATGCCGAAGTTGTCGACGAAAGTTTGCGCCTCCTGCGGAGTCTCGGCCACATTCACTCCCAGGACCACGATGTCGTTCTGATAGGTCGCCCAGATGTTGTCGTCGAGGTCCGAAAACTCCGGACCGCATACCGGTCACCATGAGGCGAAAAACGCCAGCAAGACAATCTCTCCTCGCAGACTGGAGAGGGTGTGGGGCACGCCGCCGAGGTCATTCAAGGTGAAATCGGGCGCCTCGGTCCCGACGGTGCCGTAGTCGATCAGGTGGCCGAGCCCGGACTCGTCGGGGTCGTTCGATTGCACCCGAAGCTCACCCACCGCCTTGGCGGCGGAGGCGGTGGCGGTGAGAGTGACGGCCACCTGCCCTCCGGCGGGGACGTTGAAGCTCGAGGGCGCGGCATGGAAGTCGGCGTTCCCGGTGACGATGTTGGTCACCGTGAGAGTCCCGCCGCCGGTATTGCTGACAGTCAGCGTTGTATCCGCCGACTCGCCGATCGGAATTACCGGGAAGCTCACGGTCGGCGGCGAAACGTCGACATCCGGCTGGGTCGTCGGCCCGAAGCGGTACATCCGGAAGTTGTCCCAGTCGGCGACGTAGACATAATTGGCGTCCGCTGCCACTGCCATCGCCCGTACCGGCGTGTCCTCGAAACCC
>JBIOUT010000117.1:0-15357 GCA_044867365.1 Candidatus Eiseniibacteriota bacterium
GGCGGCTCGGCGTTTCATCGCCGCCGCCCGCGGGGCGGTAGCGGCGAGACGGACGGGGGCGGCTAGCACAGCCGCGGTCGCCCTCGCCGGCGGCAACACCCCGCGACGGCTCTATGAGCTTCTGGCCAGGTCCGAGGCGGGCGAGGGCGTTTCGTGGCTCGACCTCCATTTCTTCTGGACCGACGAGCGCCGGGTGCATCCCGATGATCCAAGGAGCAATTATCGGATGGCGCGGGAGTCGCTTCTCGACCACGTGCCGGTCGGGCCGAATCATGTCCACCGAATGACCGCTGAGCAACCGGATCTCGATGCGGCGGCGGCCGCTTATGCGCGTTCGCTCGCCGCACACACGCCGGCCGCTTCCACCGGCCGGCCGAGATTGGATCTCGTGCTCCTCGGTATGGGACCGGACGGTCACACGGCTTCGCTCTTTCCCGATGACCCGGCTCTTGATGAGGTCGAACGCTCGGTCGTTCCCGTGAAGAGCCTCCATGGCGGCACGCGACGGCTGACCCTCACTCTCCCGGTTCTCAATGCCGCGGCTTGGGTGGTCTTCCTGGTGGCCGGCGGGGATAAGGCGGAAGCGGTGCGACGAGTTCTCGGTGAGCGCGATCGACGGCTCCCCGCAGCACGCATCGAGCCGGCCGAGGGCGAGCTCGTCTGGCTCCTCGACGCCGCGGCGGCGGCTCACCTCGATCCGAAGTTATTTGCTCTTTCCAAGTGAGAGGATGGGCGACCAGCGGTAACCGGCGAAAGCGACGAGCGCCGATCCGGCGATGGTGACGAGAATCGGGACGGCCGGCCCGCGAATTGCCGCGAGCGACGGCAGGGCAAGAGACCACGCGGCAAGATTTCTCATCAGCTCCCCGAGGCCGCCGGCCAGCAACAGAATTTCCCCGGTGAGGGCGGCGAGGATCAGAGCCAGGATGGTCGACGGCTGGAGAATCGCTCGCGTCCAACAGGAGAGGCCAATCTCCGAGTCGGCCACCATCCACGGGGAAGTCTTTACTTGTGGAACGCCGGCAACCCGCTTCATCACCTCGTCGGTGAAGGCGGGGGCGGGACAGCTGGGTAGCTCCCGGAGGAGCGAGTCAAGAGGATGATTGTCGTCCATGATCCACCTGCCCTTGGGTCAGGCGTTGCCATTGCTCGCGCAAGATGGCCCGGGCGCGAAAGAGGTGAGTCTTCACCGTTGCGGCCGGAATCTCGAGAATGCGCGCGATCTCATCCACGCTCTGGTCATGACCATAGAAGAGGGTGACGATGATGCGCGGTGACTCGGGAAGCTCGGCGATGAGTCTCTCGAGAGAGCGGCGAAGCTCCCAGTTCGGAGAATCGACCTTTGCCGTGTCCGAGTGCTGCTGGACGTCGACTGGAGTCTCTCGCTGCCGGCGGCGAGCGAGAGACGAGCGCACGTCGAGCGCCCGATGCAATGTGATCTGATAGAGCCAGGTCGAGAAGCGGGACTCCCCACGGAAAGCCGGAAGCGCCTGCCACACGCGAAGGAACGCGTCCTGGGCGATCTCTTCTGCTGCTTCGGGCTCGCGGGCGATTCGTAGCGCCAGGGCGTAAACGCGGTCGCGGTAGCGGTCGACCAGAAGTCGAAACGAGGGCTCGTGCCCTTGCCGGGCGCCCTGGACCCACTCCCATTCGTCTTCGATCGTCGCCGCGGCGCCGGCCCGGGCATAGGAGCGCTCCCCGACCGACACCCTCGTCCCCGAGATGATCGAATCCAGGGACAGCCCGCTCAACGGGATAGGTTCAGTCCAGGCGAGCACGCTCACACCCCTTGAGACTGCCGGTGACGGCGGTTTGGTTTCAACCGTTTTTCGGGGGTCGCGGCGGTCATGGCTGAAACCGGATCCACCCCTCGGGCGGTCTCATCGAGTGAAAGGCGGAGGAGCGGGCCATCAACCCGTGTCCGGCCGCGGTAACCGAAGCCCGGAGGGGAACCACGATCATGAACGATGTCATCTCATTACTCATGCTCTTCAGCATTCCCCTGGTCGCGATCACCGGGGGAATCATCGTCGGAGTCGTCAAATCGATAGGACAGCAGCGCCTCCTCGAGCTCATGCAGCGCGAGCGAATGCTGGCGATCGAGCGCGGGATCCCCATCGACAAGCTTCCCCCGCTCAACATAGCGAGCGGGCTTTCCAACCAGGGTCTGACCTTCGCCCAGTCCCAGCGGCGGCGCTCACAGGGGCTCTTCATCGCCGGCATGTGCTGCGTCGCGACCGGTATTGCGATGGTCGCCTTCCTGCAGCTCATCCCCGACACCGCGGACAAGAACCTCTGGGCCATTGGACTGATCCCGCTTTTCGTCGGCGTCGCTCTACTGCTCAGCTCCTGGGTGGTCCGGCCGCGGCGTGAGGATTGGGATCGCGAGCAACCAGGCACAGCTTAGGACGTTAAGCTGAACGAACATCCATCGCGCGCACGGCTTGTGGCAGCAATGGGTTGGCTGGGTCGAGATCTCGGGCCAACGCGAGATACTCGTGTGCGGTCGTTTGATCTCCCCGCGCAGCCTCGGCGATGGCGAGGCTACAGGCGTTAGCCGCACGATCCGCGAGTGCAGTGTTGTGACGCAATGCATAGCGCAAGAGTCTGATCCCCTCGTTCAGACGTCCAAGCTTGACCAGTACCAGGCCAGGGGTGCCGTTGAAAGATGGATGACTGGCCCTTTCCCACGCGAGAAGGGAGTTCTTGTCGGCTTCCTCCAGGAGGGTTGGATCGTCGAGGATCAGGTCCGACCAGGCGATATTGTTCAGCATGAGGACACGATAGGCAGACTTCAGATCCCGACGCTGTAACAGATCGACCAAGATCTCGCCGCCCTTCTTTTGCTCTCCCTTGAGCCAGATGGTCACGGCTGGTCAGCATGAGGGCCAGATCCCGAGCTCGCAGGAAGGGCACGGTGAGAAGCTGCAGACCATCACTCCTAATCCCCGAAGATGTCGCTGGAAGCAGGCTAATGAGTAGAAGATATCCATTGGCGACGACGAACATGTTCAAGGGAGTGGGCGAGCGGAGAAATTCATTTGCAACAAAGAGGTTCCACCAGTCGAATCGGCCAAACATACGATACCGACGATCAGGAAGAGCATATTCGTGGCAGGGCCGGCGAGGACGACCAGCCAGAGCCGGAGGCGAATCCAATCTCCTGCGGACGGGGAGGCGATAGCAAAACCGTGAACCGGAAATACGTTGACCTGAATAGGAATGCCGAACAGCCGTCGCTCAAAAAGAGCTCGACCCGAGCCGATCACAATTCGAAATCGTGAACCCGAGAGCACGCTGGATGAAGGCGTGTTCTAACTCGTGGGCCTGCAAGAAGTGCAGATAAAACACCAGGTAGAGTGCGATGTTGATCGCTACCCAGGGAGTAACTTGCCATCCATTTCCAACAATCCGAACAAACGACACGGCGAAGAGCGGGATTGCCGCGGCGATAATCGTCCATAACATGACCACTGTGTCGTCGATGACTCGACGGAGGAAGAAAGGCCTCATGCTTCGCGGGCCATTGTAGCCCGAAAGCCTATTTGAGAGCCAAAATGGAACTCACTTGATGATCAATAGCTTCCGGGCCGCTGAGCGGCCGCCCGCCTCGAGACGATAAAAATAAACTCCCGCGGGCTGCTCCTGGCCGCGATCGTCGCGCCCGTCCCATAACGCTTGGTGCCTGCCCGAGGGCGCAAAGCCATCCATCAGCATGCGCACGAGCCTCCCATCCACCGCATAAACCGCGAGCCGCACTCGTCCCTCTGACCCGAGCTCGAAGCCGATGCGTGCGGGCGGTCGAGACGGATTGGGAACGGGCAAGGCGAGACGGAGCGGCACCGCCACGGGCGCACCCGGCGGCGATCCCGGGGGCACGCCGACAACCGTCGTCGTCTCCACGTTCGACGTGTGCTGGGGATCGTGCGCGAACTGACCCCAGCGAATCGCCTGCGGGTTGTATGTGCCACCCAGGTCGAAGACATGCACATCGCCGTCATTGGAGCGCAGGACCATATCGAACCGCCCATCATCGTCGACATCGCCGATCCAGGGAGTCGCACCGATCTCTCCCGAAACGAGAATCGGCCAACCCGCCTCCGGAGTGCAGCTCGACATCGACGCCGGGACATCGAACAGGAACATGGCGAAGGTGCTGGAGCCCGCTCCGATCTCGAAGCCGCCATCGGCGTCGATGTTGGCGATCACCGGCTGGGCATCGACGTTCTGCTGGCTGACGTTCGTCATATTGAGCCCGGGAAGCGGAATCGTGTCGAGACACGCCAGGCTGAATCCCGAAGCGGCATCGTGGTTGAACACCAGCACTGTCCCTCCCCCTGCCCGCTCGAGGCCTGACGGCAAAGTCACGCCTGATGTGCCGACGACGATTTCAAGATCGCCGTTCCCGTCCAGATCGGCGAGACTCGGCGGATGAATGATGTTGCCGGGCGTGAAGAGATTGCCTGGAATGGCCGTGTTCCCGAACCATGATTGCTCGATGGCTCCGGTCACCGCATTGATGATGAAAAGCGCATTCCCTGCGGGGCCGGTGCCGGCATTCCCCTGCGCGACGACCACCTCGAGGGTGCCGTCGTTGTCGACATCGCCGATTGCCGGAGTGGAAAGCGGGCGACTCGGCCCCACGTCGCAGGACCACAAGAGGGTGCCGCTGCCATTCCACGCATAGACGTTGCCGCGGAAGGTGGCATAGATCACTTCCGACGTGTTGGGATTGCCATCGATGTCGGCAATCGCCGGAGTCGTGTAGTTGATGGTTGCCCCGTCGGGAAGCGCGGCGAAAGCCCCGGTCGGGCGGCTCGCGATGAGCGGCGAGCCGTCGGCTTGCCAGACATAGACCGTATCGGCGTCCGAGCCGACGATGACTTCGAGATTGCCGTCGCCATTCAGATCGGCGAGCGCGGGCGAAGAATACTTGGGCACGCAGCGGCGTCCCCAACGCAATGCTCCGGTCGCTGCCTCGAGCACCCACACCGAATCGTCCCAGGCGGCGACCGCGATCTCGAGTGAACCGTTGCGGTCGATGTCGGCGATGGCGGGCGAGGAAAGGAAGGCGCCCGTCGCCCCTTGCGACATGTTGCCGGGTGGACGTGGCGGGCGGAAGAAGGTGCCGTCGGCGCTTCCCGGGCCGTTCAAGAGCGGCGTCCCGTCGGCGTGCCAGGCATAGACGGCGTTGCCGAGAGCGAAGATCTCGAGCACACCATCGCCATCTACGTCGACGGCGAGCGGCGAACTATTGGTGCCGGCATCGAGCGGGCGCGGCCATCCCGCATGCTCGGCCACCCAGGTCGACACGGCGACCGCATTCGTTTGCGGACTCTCGTTCCCAGAAGAGTCGCGCGCCGCCACCTTGTACTCCCAGACCGAGTCCGCCGGGAGCGAGGGATCCTCGAAGCTCGGCGTCGAATCGGGCGCCGACCCGGCGATGAGGGTGAATGCGCCGCCACCCATCTGCCGGCGATAGACGTTGTAGCCGGCGAGATCCGGGGCACAGCTCGCGCTCGGAGCGACCCAGCGCAAGCGGGCGCTCCGCCCGCGAATCGCATCGCCGGCCAAACCTGCGGGCGGGCACGGCTGCACGACATCGATCCTGCTTCGGCTCCAGGTGCGTTTCGTGGCGTCGGGGAACCGGTTCTCGAGGATGACCTGGAAGCGCAAGGCGCTCGGATTGAGCGACGAGAAGGCGAAGACGTCGCCCCCTCCCCCGGCTTCCGCCATTCCCGCGATCGAACCCAGGGCGACGAGCGAGTCGGTCACCGTTCCCGTTCCCGATTCGAGACGAAGCGTCGCCTTGGCGAGATCGGCGACTCCGCTCCCGCTGTTGCGAATCACCCCGGCGATCGTTCCCCCGCCGGAGATGAGTGTTGCCGATTGCCGCACGTACTCGAGGACGGGCGCCGCCACCGGCACGCTGAAGCTCGTGCGTCCGACTTCAGCGTTCCCACCGTCACGGAGCGATAGCTCGAAGCGGGGCTCGTGGCGGTCGGGAATGGCGTTGGTGAAGGCAATAACAAAGTGGCTTATCGACTGGGCGCCGTTCGCCAGATTGCCGAACTGACCGGTCGCATCGGGAATCGTGAGCCACAATATTTCGCGCGCATTGAAGGCGAGGCTGTCCCGATCGCCGGCGGCCTGAGCGGTGAAATCGAACGTGATGGTCCCGGGGCCGGTGGCGCTCCACAGATCGCCGCCCTCGAGGGCGCTCGCAACCGCTCCATCCTGTCCGCCCGCAACTTGAATGGTGCCGGTCACGTGCTGGCCACCCACGATCGGCGATCCGCGGGCGACGACACGCCAGAGGGGGCCGTCACGCCACACGAAGAGTCCGGGGTCACTGGTCATGAGATAGCGGTCCGGGACGCCGCGAGGGTTCACTCCGCCGAACTCGACATCGGGGAAACGCAGCACGCAATCGGCCGGCGGATGGCCGCTCTGCGCTCCGATATAGACGCGATTGGGATCACAGCCGCCGTTAATCGATCCGGTGACATCGACCTCACCGAGGGCGGCGAGCGTCCCGGTGACCCCGTTCACCTGCACGAGGCCCGTGTTCTCGACCGTGACGTCGAGCTTGATCACCTCGCCCGCATCGACGACCCCGTTCTGGTTGGTCACCCCGACCGAATCATCCGTCGCGGCGTGGGAGCGATAGGACACCTGCGCCGAGCCGGCAGGGTTGGGAGCGACCGTGACCACCGCCGGCGAATGATTAGGCGCGGTGACGGTCAGGATCACATTGTCGCGGGTGGGAAGGGTGACTCCGAAGCGCGCGTTCCCACTCCCATCGGTGATGGCGAATGCATAAGCTCGAGTCCCTTGCTTGAGCGCCACTCGCGCTCCCGCCACCGGCGCGCTCGTTTGCTTGCCATAGCCCTCACCGCCGGCGGTTGCCGAAACCGTGACATCGAGGACTTCCTCGCCGGGTACGAACTGCGGCGGATTGATGCTGACGCTCAGTCCCGTGGGAGTGGAAGTCCAGGGTTGAAGATCGGGATCGCCGATCAATCCGAATGACGACACCGACTGCAACGTTCCGGCGCTGACCCCCTGGGTCGAGAAGGCCGTCGCCTGCCCGACGCTCGTTCCGGATTGGAAGATGTCGGCGAAGAACAGCGTATCCACTTCGCCCGTCGTGTTGGCGAAGCTGCCGCTTCGGGTCTTGCCCACATAGGCGACCGCGCCGCCGTTCGGATTGAGCACCCAGTGCTCGGACACCGACTCGTAATCGAAGGCATGCACCCCGGCTCCGGTCGAATAGACGATAGACCAGTTGGGCTTGTTGGTGAGCTGGTCGATGTACTCGCGGCCGAGACTGCCGCCGACCGAGGCATTGCACCCGAAGCCCAGGCTCGCTCCGCCTTCCTCGTAGGGATTCGAGTGCTCGTAGTGATGGACGAATCCCGAGCCGCGGTTCAAGGCGTTGAGCGCCGCAGTCGTCGTCCAATCGACCTGCACCGAGTCGGAGACCTCGACATAGGTCTCGTGATAAGAGCAGGTCGGGTTGGGATCGAGAAGCTGCTGATACATCCGGGTGCGCTCGAAGAACGATGGGGCGATCCGGCGATAGATCGTCTCCCCGACATAAATCCCGTTGCAGGAGCGAGCCCAGTCGGGGCAGTTGGCCAGTCCCTCCATGAGGAGGATGCGCTCGTAATAGTCGGGGTCGAGCCCGGTCAAGTCCGACCCCGGAGCGCGCGCATAGCTGAGCGACTTGTCGACGAAAACCGCCGCTTCGGCCCGATTCTCGACCGGCGCTCTTCCCACCCACACATCCCAGAGCGGGTCGTTCGCCGCCGCGTCGGAGAAAGGCTCGCCGTAGACGGCGTCACGGTCGAGATCCCAGCTGCCGTCGAGCCCGCCGTAATAGACGTCGGCCGGCGGATGACCGGCGCCCAGGTTCAAGCCGTTGAAACGCCGCCCGGGGACGATCCGGAGATCTCCTCCGAGAAGCACATAGTCGGTTCCCCAGAGCTCGAACGCATCGATCAGGAAGGCGCGGATGCGCGCCGCATCGTCATGGCCCGGATAGTTGGCGCGGATCCAGCTCACCGTGCGGACGACGGCGGGAGTGCCCTTCGATACCTTCCAGTCGGCCAATCGCTGGAACTCGGCGACGAGATCGCCGACCGGCCGACCATCCACGGCGACGCTATCGGTGACGATGACGTACTCGACCGCCGGCCCGTCGGTCGAAGGGAAGGGAGTGGGCAGGAAGCCGGCGAATGGCCGGGCAACACTTACCTCCGCGAGCGCGGGACTGGCGCCCTGACCATAAAAGCGCTCGAGATCCTGAGGATTGGCGACGAACCGCCGGAGCCAGGCGATCTCCCGCCCCTCGAGGCTGTCGCGCGGGCGAGACGGATCGCGACGTCGCACCTCGCCCGCCGTCTCGGGGGGAGCGGTGTCGTAGTGCACGCGCACATCGAGCCGGCGATTGAGGCGAAGCTCACCGGTTGACGCCACCCATTCGAGCGGCGAGACGAGAACGCTTGCGATCACGTAGCCGCGCATCGTGCCCGTCCACGCCTCGCCTTCGGCTCGCCAGGCAAAGGGCGCATCCCAGACCAATGCATCGGTGCCGGCGCCGGCTGCGCCGCCCGCGTCCGCCGGCTTCTCGCTCTTGCCTTCGAGCATCCACTTGCCCGGCGCCTGCCAGGGATCGGCGGCTTCAATGTCGACCGATGAGAGCGCCACGCCCTCGGGCAGAAGCACACGGACGGGCACGAGGGGCAGAGCAGGTGAATCCGGGCTCGGGGACACCGCTCCTTGAAGTTCGACCCGGTCGCCCGTCGCATCGTGGGCCAGCGTCAGGGATTCCGGATCGAATCGAAGGGTGATGGCAATCTCACCCGCCGACCCTGGCGATGGTGCCCCGGCATGCGCCATGCCCGGAGAAAGGGCGGCAAGGAGCAACAATCCAATGAGCAATCGACCGGCGAGCGGCAATGGGGGTCTACAGGGCATCGTGGATGCTCAGCCGGTGATGGTGGGGAGTGTTGCGCGCCTGGGGACGCGTGCGCTCAATGTCGGAGGTCGAAATGGGCGCCTATCGGGTGGGGCGAGGGGCGCGGGCGCTCATTACTAGTGTAGACTGGAGGGGGGCGGCCGATCAACCCGGTCCCTCCTCCACGACAGAGCGCTACCGCCACCTCTTTCCCCAACGGATCTCAATTGGGTCGGTTGCCCCGGTAATCAGGTTTCTTCCTCGCTGAAAGACCCAGGAAAGAGTATCTTTGAGCCCTAGTCCCCGGCCTGGGATTTGCAACTGGCGCCTCCAGCTTGTCGGCCGGCCCCACCTCCGGCCGGCTGACGACACTCGGCCATGCAATCGTATGGTTTTGGGCCAAGAGCTCGACTCTCCCGCCTCCTATGCTTCGCCGTTCTCCTCCTGGCGATAGGCGCGCCCGACCCCCTTTCGGCGGACGTCGAGGTCCTCATTGCCGGAGCGTCCCGCACCATCCTCGCGCGCTCCGGCGATTCACTCACCGGCGGCGGAGTCCTGCGTGGCAATCTGGATCACGTTTACTGGTTTCCCTCCGGATACGACAATGGCGACTTCTTCATCAACCACGAGCTCGTCACCCCCAATGGCGGACTGAGCCGCCTCCATTATGAGAATGGAGTGATTACCGATCGTCGCGATTGGGTAAGGGGGAATCACTACAACTGCGCGGGCTCCATCACCGGGAGGGGAACGATCCTCACCTGCGAGGAGCATCCGCCGGTGGGCGTCGACTCGCTCGGCTATGTCATCGAGGCCTATCCGAGCCAGCCCGGCACCTGGATACGCCGCGTGCCCATGGGACGCTTCTCCCACGAAACTGCGGTCGAGGATCCAGTGACCGGCGACGTTTATCTGACGAACGACGCGAACCAGGGAGTCCTCTTCAGGTTCATTCCCGCCTACCCCGGCTATTTGGGGCGGGGCTCGTTGTACGCGCTGAAGGAGTTGACCAATGAATGGGTGCGGATCACCGATGTCAAACATGCGGAAGAGAACGCACTGGCCCTCGGCGCTACTTACCATCCTCGCCCGGAGGGGATGGTCTACGACCCGCTCAATGACGTCTTCTACATTGCGGTCACCGGACTCCTGGGTGATGCCAGCGCCTTTGGCTACATCCTTCGCTATGATCCGCGCTCGGAGACAATGACCCGATGGCTCGACGGCGATGGAGTTCAGCTCGCCAATCCAGACAATCTCGAGATCGACATCTGCGGCAACCTGATCGTTCAGGAGGACATGTACGCCGAACACATCGCCCAGTTCGGACCCAACGAGGTGCTGCTGGTTCGACCGGACCGCACCATCCTACCGATCCTGCGCGGGCTCGA
This sequence comes from Candidatus Eiseniibacteriota bacterium, assembly GCA_044867365.1. Lineage (GTDB taxonomy): Bacteria > Eisenbacteria > RBG-16-71-46 > CAVPCR01 > CAVPCR01 > JBIOUT01. The sequence continues at coordinate 10,354 of JBIOUT010000117.1, forward strand.
TACCGGAGGGGAGCCGTCAGGGCTCACCCTCGATTACAGCCAGCTCAGATTCTGGTTCAACTGGATGAGGGGCAACACGAGCGAGTTCATCGAGGTCAGTCTGCCAGCGGGATGGAACTGCGAGGTAACTGGAGTGCCCGCCTCGCCGCCGGCACCGGCGCGCATGAGCCTGGTCGCCTCACCGAATCCGTTTTCGACCGTGACCTGGCTACGGGGAGTGGTGGCTCCCGGCCAGCGCGTGCGCCTCGATATCTACGACGCCCGTGGCGCCCACTGGCGTAGTCTGGTCGACGGCCCGATTATGGGCGGAAGACTCGAAGTGGCGTGGGACGGCATGGATCATCGTCATCGCCGGGCGCCGCGCGGGTATTATTTCGCCAGGCTGACCGCCGGCGAGCAATCGGTCGCCGCCCCGATCGTCTTCACCCGCTGATCTTCTGTCCGATCACGCTCTGTTCTTCTGGCGGACTACACTCTCGATCACGCTCCGCAACGATTCTCCGATCCGATCCCATCCGTAGGTGTCTCGCGCCCAGACATAACCCTGCTCGCCGAGCTCGCGCCGCAGCTGGGGACGATCGGCGAGCTCGACTACCGCCTCGGCGAAGGCCTCGTCGGTCGGCGCGATGACCAGATGTTTTCCAGATACAGGATCAAGGCCCTCGCAACCCGCCGGGGTCGAGACGACCGCCCGGCGCCAACGCAACGCCTCGAGGATCTTGAGCCGGGTCCCGCCACCGAAGCGGAGCGGAACCACCATGATCGACGCCGACTGAAACCAGGGCGCGATATCGGGTACGAATCCGGTCACTCGCACACCGGGGAGCTTCGCCAGCTCGAGCACCGAGCGGTCGGGATGATTGCCCACGATGCACACCTCGACATCGGGCAGTCGTTCTCGTATGCGTGGCAGGATTCGATCGCAGAAAGCGACGGCGCCGTCGACGTTGGGGAAGTAGCCCATGTCACCGACCATGAGCAGGCGGCGAGGCACCTCATCGGCCATTGCGCCGGGCCGGGTGTCGCTCGCCTCGCCGAACTCGGCGCCGTTGGGCAAGAGATGGATGCGTTGCCGGGAAGATTCCGGGAAGCGCATCCGGTCGATGTCCGAGCAGACAAAGGCGGCGTCGGCGCGATCCGCGATCGCGAATTCCCACCGGCGATGCTTACCACCTTCCCAGCGGGTGAGGAGCGCATCCGGCCGGGCGGCCATGAGACGAGCCTGAGCCGCAAACTTGGCGTGCTCGACATCGTCGAAGTCGACGAGAAGCGGCCGGTTGCCGGCCACCTGCGCCACCGCCTGAAAGAGGTAGCTCCGAAAACAGAAGACGGCATCCATCTCGGCCATCGGCAGGCGGGCGATGGCTTCGATGACCGCAGGATTGAGATGGATAAAGGCGAGATGAGGCCGGCGGTCGAAGAGCTTGCGCATGACGCGCCCGGCATCCTGGAAGTAATTCGAGGGATGGTCGGGATCCCAGACCTGGCGCGGCGGCGGGAGGCGGGTGATCGTGGCGCACATCGCCTCGAGCTCCGGGCAGGGATCGGGATCCTCGGGCTGGGTCATCGCGGCGAGATGAACCTCATGGCCGCGGGCAAGCTGGCGGACGATGTTGAAGAGCCGGATCTTGATGCCCTTGATCAGCGGGTAGGGAAAAGCCGGCGATACGACGAGGACCCGCATGGTGCGCGGGAGTATACGATGGCGCCGGGGGGAAAACGTCGGGGGGGAAATGCGCGAGGCGAGGCATCCATCGCCTCGCCTCGACGCTACCTGACCGGCCTCACGCTTCCTGGACCGGCCTTGGTTGAAGCCTGGGACGTGACGCACCTGCAGTCCGCGCAGTCCTGCGCGCAGCCCAATCAGGCGGCGTCACGCCCGCGTTCCGCAAACGATCGTTCAGGTAGACCAGCTTGCCGCTACAGACAACGCGGCGTTTCTGGGGCCTCTACTTCCAGAGCCACCAGAAGATATCCACGAGACTGAGCCCGAGGAGGATGAGCGCAGTCATCAGGCCCCCCTCCGTCCTCGGCTGCGGGCGGGCCACATTGGGTCCGTCCGTCGGTCGAGAGGCGGCATGTCTGGCGCCGTCGGCCGTGCGTCCACGGGCAGCGGCGTCGCCTCTGATTAGGACGTCCTCGGTTTCCCCCACCCCTCTACACCACCCGTCGAAGCAATTCGGATCGGTCGACCGCGGCATTGAGGTTTTTTGCCTCGGTGCCGCGCAACTTGCTCAATCGGTCTCCCGGTCCGAAGTGCTGTCGCCCTGGATGCGCTGCATTGGGCGTGCCGTCCCATGGCCAGGGGGATATGGCCACGCCAACCACGCATCGATGTGCGAGTTCGTCGAATGCCAGCGGTGTAAAGAAAAATGACCTGGCTCGTTTTAGAGCGGGCAGAATGGGAGGTGCGGGCGAAAGTGGATCGCTTAACGCGTGATGAGCGCGGCGAGGGAATGCTCGCCGACCGTGCTCAGAGATGCGCGTTGCGCGCGCATTATATTGTCAGCTGAGTTGTCAGCGAGCGCGAGCCACGATCAGAGTTGTATCGTCTTGACTCGTGCTACCGGCAAGCTCGCTCAGCCGAGCCATGATGAGCTCACGCAGGCGAGGCGCCGGCTCCTCACGATGAGCCAGCAAGAACTCGATGAGATCCGCCTCGGACGCGCCGGTCTTCTGCTCGACCGGTTCCACCAAACCATCCGTGTACATGACCAGAGTGTCGCCGGTCGTCAGGCTCACCTTGCCCTCGGCGAAACGGGCTTCGGGCAGGATGCCGAGAACCGGCCCGCCGGTGCGTAACCGCTCCACTCGCCCCGACGCACGCACCAGGATGGGCGGATCGAGACCTCCATTCGAATAGACGAGCTGCCGGCTTCTCAAATCGAGAAGACCATAGAAGAAGCAGACGAAGCGGTCCCTGCCGCTCATTCCATGAATCCGATGATTGAGCGCGCTCAAAACCCGCGCCGGCGTGTCGCCACGCTCGGCCTCGACCCGAAAGGACGATTGGAGACCCGCCATCAAGAGCGCCGCAGGGATGCCCTTTCCTGAGACATCTCCGATCGCCAGTCCGACCCGCTGGCCGTCGAGCGGCACGTAGTCATAGAAGTCGCCGCCGATCTCGAGCGAAGCGACGGACGATCCCGAGAACTCGACCGAGTCGAACTGAGGATCGTGATCGGGCACGAGATGCGCTTGGATCCCGCGGGCCACCGCGAGCTCCTGCGCCACGCGCTCGCGCTCGATGGCGGTTCGATGGAGGAGCGCATTCTCGATTGCGACCGACGCTTGCTCGCCGAGGGTCTCGAGGAGCTCCAGATCCTCCTGGCTGGTCCAGACTCCGGAGCGCGGCGGCCCGAGGAGGAGGACGGCGCGGAGCCGTTCCCGTCCCCAAAGCGGTACCGCCACCGCCGGATGGTAAACGCTCATCGCCCGGCGATCCTCGTAAAGGAGGACCTTGAGGAGAGAGGCTTGTCCCCGACCATCGAGCTGCAATGCGCCCGTTCGGCGGAGGCTTCCTGGATTTCCTCCCGAAGCAGGCTCGTTCGGGGCCTCGGTGGCGAAAAGCAGATCGAGATTGGCGGAGAGCGAAGGCGCATTGTCGGGGAGCGGCGGCGAACCATGCACCGGGATGAAGGGCCCCGAGGCCTCTCGGCGTACGAGAAGCGCGGCGGACTTGAGATCGAGAACCTCGACCACTCTCTCGACCAGGAGAGTGGCGATCCCGCCGAGCTCGAGCATGCGTGCGAGATCATGGGAGAAGCGTCGCAGCGTGAGGCGCGCATCGTAGCGCTGGCGATAGAAGATGCGATCGGTGAATCGCTGCAGGCGGGCCCGCGCCGGAGCGGCGATGAGGGCAATGGCGACGATCGAGACCAGGCTGAGGAGTGGATTGCGCGCCCCGGTGACGCGGTGGAGGAGGCCGCCCAATCCAATGGCCACTCCGAAATAAACCGCAAGGAGGAGCCCGGTGAGGAGCGAGTAGATGACGCTCCGCTTGACCAAGATCTCGACATCGAAGATCCGATGGCGGAAGGCGGCATAGGCGAACGAAGCGGGGATGAGAAGGAGAGCAAGCACCGAGTAGCGCAAGCCGGGGAGATCGGCGGCGGGAAACAGATTGACGAGAATGGTGGCGAAGACGAGCGGGGTGATCCCCAGGACCGTCCCCCAGAGGGCGACGCGAAGTTGATCGCGCTCGCGCTGGCTGCGAGTGCGGTGATAGGAGCGGATGAAGAGATAAACCGCCAGAACAGTGTAAGCGAGAAAATAGATCGTGGTCAATGCGAGTTGAAGCGCATCGCCCCGCATCGGTTCACGCCCCGAGGCGTTGAAGCGCAGAAGCGACGGCCAGGTAAGAACGGCCAGTGCTATCGCCGGCAGGTAGAGAAGGCCTTCGAAGGTGCGCCGGCCGCGTCCTGGTGCCTGACCGCGAAAGAGAAGGAAGAAATGGACGAAGAGGGCGGGAAGAAGAAGCTCGAATAGGTTGTAGAGCACCTCATGAAGGATTCGCCATCCGGGCGATAGGAGAATGGGTTGCTCGCGAAAGAAAAAGGCGATGGCGAAGCAGACGCCGAAAAAGACGAGGGTGAGCTTCTCGGGGCGCTGATAGGCGAGGAAGAATCCGACGAGGAGGGAACAGAGCCCGGCGCCGGCAAAGATGAATCGCCAGGCGAGCTCATTCAACGGCGGCGGAGCGCCGGTCAAGATCACGGTTCGCGCCGCTTCGCCGGGGCTAGCCAGCTCGAGGGCGACCGATTCGCCGGCGCGAATCCCGCGCAGGCGCAATCGGCTCTCGACGCCCACCGAAACCGGGATCCCTCCGACCGACAGGATATGATCGCCGGTCCGAATGCCGGCCGCAGCGGCAGGGCCCCCAGCCGTCACCTGGGCGACGACGAAGCTCCGGTGGTTCATCCCCAGATACGCGCGGGTGAAGATCTGTCCGGAGCTCACGAGCCCGCCCGCACCCAAGGCGAGGCTCAGGACCACGACCACCGT
>JBIOUT010000118.1:0-4229 GCA_044867365.1 Candidatus Eiseniibacteriota bacterium
GATGCCCCACTACGAATACGAATGCAAGAAGTGCGGCCACCGCTTCGAGATCTTTCAGAACATGAGCGACCCCAAGCTCACCCAATGCCCACGCTGCGGCGGGAAGGTGGAGCGCCTGATCGGTCCCGGGGCGGGGATCGTCTTCAAAGGCTCCGGCTTCTATCAGACCGATTACCGGAGCGACACTTACAAGAAGGGGGCGAAGGCGGAGAGTGGCGGCGGCGAGGGTGCCTCCGCCAAATCCGAATCGGGGAAGAAGTCGAAGGACAAACCCGAATCCAAGCCCGCCAAGACCGAGGCCAAGAAAAAGCCGAAGCCAGCGGACTGATGATCCGCGGCGGCCTACCTCTTACCTGAGCAGCACCATCTTCCGCGCCGCAGCGAAAGATCCCGCCTCGAGCCTCGCCACGTAAACTCCCGAGCCCACCTCACGACCGGACGCATCCCGCCCGTCCCAGCTCACCGCGTGCACATCGGGCTCCCCGACTCCATCGACGAGGATCCGCACGAGCTTGCCCGAGACATTGTAGATGGCCAATCGCGCCGGCCCCCGGGCGCCGAGCGAGTAGGCGATCCGGGTTCCAGGCCGGAAGGGATTGGGCTCGACATGGGCAAGCGCAAAGCGCCCGGGAGCCACGATCGCCGATGAAACGCCATTGACCCCGGTTACCTGGAACTCATGCAGCGCTCCACTCGGGGCGCCGCGCGGGTCGGTGGCCTTGTTGTTGATCGGGCTCGCGTTGTTGCGGGCAACGATGTAGTAGCTGATGGTCACATTGACCCCCTGATCCGGAATCTGTCCCGAGTACTCGTTGGGGTTTCCGGTAGGCGTCATCGGCGCCGACCCGGTGATGTTGCCGTTCAAGCCGTATCGAACCTCGACCGCCGCAATCCCCGAGAGCGAGGTACAAAGGGCGGTCACGGTGTAGGGACCAGGGGCCGAGGTGTCGTCGAGAGGAGTGTGGGTGATGGCCGGAATCTCGTATTGGCCTGCGGTCATGAACCCGCGCTGGGTACAGTAGGCGACGATGGTGTCGACATTGAGCCCGTCATTGAGGTTGCGGTCGGAGGTCACGAGCGCCGACGCCGCCTGGGTGACGAGCGCCCCGGTTCCGATCACGAAATGATGGGCGAGAACGATCTGATCGATCACCGGGCGAGTAATCTCGAACCAGATCTGCATCAACGTAGAGGACCAGAGCTGACCCTGGTTGTGAATGCCGCCGGCCCAGTTCTCCGGATAATGGCCGGTATGATTGAGGACTCGGCCGCTCCAGAAAGGATTATGCCCATCCCAGTTGAAGACCCACTCCCAGCGGTAAAGTGAGATCGAGGCCGAATAGCTTCCCGCCCAGTAGTCCCCGAACCCCTCGCCCATCGCCCCTTCATCGCCGCCGCCCCAGCCGGGGACCGAGCCGTACTGGATGGCATGACCATACTCGTGGAGGACGACATCCAGGTCTTCGGCGTCATCGACTCCCCCCTCACCATAGGCCACTCGGTTGCTGGAGGGAATGTAGTGCGAGTTATCGACTCCGTTCAGGCCGTGGGTATCGGCCCAGATCGAGCCGTTCTGGATGTTGTTGAACCCTAGGCTCTGGATGTAGCGCTGGCTCTGATCGATGCCGTAATAGACCTCGACATCCTCGAAGCCTTGAGCGTCGCGGGTGAATTGAAAGCCGTCCGGCGAAAGGGCGGTCGCCGGTGGAACGACGGGGCTCTCGAATTCCTGGATGTTGCAGTAGGGGCCGGTCAGCCGGTAGAGCCCGCCGGAGAAATCGATGTTGCGGAGAGTGCGGGGGAAGGTCTGCGCTTCGAGCTCGGGAGTGTTGGCGTCGTTCCCGTCCACGTACCCGGGGCTCCCGTAGGCGACCTGCGCAGTGGTCAATGGATCGGGGTCGAACGCTTTCCCGGTGCCGTCAACCGACACCGCCTGGTCGCGCACCCGCAACACCCGCCCGCTCGTCGCATCGACCATGACCTCCCAATCGCCGAGTGGATTCGCCGCCGGGATGACCAGTCGATAGACGAGCGGCAGCACCCGACCCTCGACCGGCAAGAACCCGAGCACCGGAGAAGCCTCGGGCCCAATCCGCTCCGCAGTCGCCCCGATCGCAGCGATCGCCGCCCCGCGCGCCGTCTTGGCAGCGATCGCCGCCGCCCCCGCCGCCCCCGCCGCTCCTACCCGGTAGCGCGAGACCACTGCCACGACCCGCCCGCTTCGTCGCGCGATCGTCACCACGATGTCGCTTTCGAACACCGGAAGGCGATCGATGAGCTGCCGGAAGCGCACATGATCACCGATCGGCGTCCGACTGACGCCCACGAGCTCGAGATCCTCGACCCCCGACTTCAGGCCCAGATCTTCGGCCCGCGAGGTGAGGAAGGCTCGGGCCTGCGCCTCGGGAAGGCCGGGGAAGGGACCTGCCGTCAGGTCGAAGGCGGCGACCGTCGCCCGGGTGTCCACATCGACCCATTTCGATCCAGCGGCATCGGTCACCCGCTCGACACGAATGCCAACGGAGGGATTCGAAACCGGGGAAGCATCGTTCAATGCGAGCGCGGCGAGCGGACCAACCATGAGGAGGAGCACGGCGGAAGCCAGGGAAGCTGCTCGGAGCATGAAAGCCTCCAGGATGCGGGAAGACATTGTCGAGCGGTCGAGCGGGACGAACCCTCTCAAGTCTATCCAATGGTCGATAGGCCGGCAAGGTCGATCGGGCCGTGTGGCCGGCTTGCCGGCATCTCGAGCCGCCTGTTAGCATTTTGCGCTTGGACGACGCGCCTCCCACGTTTCGTCGACCTTGACCTTCACATGGAGTCTCGGCGCCGCTCGGCGAGACAGGAGACCACCCTGGATGCGATACGACGCCGGTCTTCTTCGCTCGCGTGCGAGCCATGCGCTCCTTTTCTGTCTTCTCTTCGCAACTGCGCTTGCCGCTCCTTTGGGGCGTGCTCGAGCTCAATCTCCGTCTTCGAGAACCGGCGCTCCCCTCCGGACACGAGCCACAGCTTCGCTTCGAGGTCGAGTGGTCGATGAGGACGTGCTCTGGTTCATCTGACCGCCGGAACCCAGGCAAAGCTTCTCGGCCGCGACTGGATCTCGCCCTCCAGGTGCGCAACGCCGCCGACAAGGAATATCGCGACTTCCTCAGCCGCTACAAGGATTTCGCGCTCAATGCCGGACGCAGCGTCCTGATTCGAGCGGCAACGGAGTTCTGACCTGAAGGAACACAGAGCGATCAAACTCGTCCTGCTCGTGGCCGCCGTCGCTCTGGCGGCGCGCTTGATCATCGTCGCCGAGAGCCGCTCGACTCCGCTCGCGCGTCCGGTCTTCAACGGCATGGCCGACGAGGTCGTGGCCCGACGCATCGCCGACGGCGACCTCGCGGCGGGGAGCGCCTCCTTCGGCCGACCTCCGCTCTATCCCTATCTCCTCGCCGCCTGTGATCGCCTCGGAATCGACGGCCTCGGGATCAGGATCCTTCACACGCTTCTCGGCACCACGACCGCGGTCGTGGTTGCGTTGCTCGGAGTACGGTTCGCCGGGCCGGCGATTGGGCTTGCAAGCGGGATGGCCGCGGCCCTTTACGGGCCGGCGATCGCCTTCGAGGGGCAGCTTTCCGCCGTCACGGTCACTCTCTGCCTGGCCACCGCCGGGCTGTTTCTTGTCGAGCGAATGCGCTCGATGCCGGGAAGGCGACTCCCGGCCGGCGGCGGTTTCTGCTTCGGGTTTGCTTCGCTCGCCCGACCCGACCTTTTCTTCGTCGCTCTCGTCGCGGGCGCGGGTCTCGTGGCGCTCGAGCAGCCGGGGCCGGCGCGGCGTGCAGTGATCTCCCGGGCCGCCCTCATGGTGGTGACCGCGTTTGGGGTGACCCTACTCGCGACCGCGCGCAACTGGGCCGTGGCGCACGAGCTCGTCTGGGTGAGCGCCGATGACGGCCTCCACTTCTACTTGAGCAACAACCCTGAACCTGAAGTGCGATCGATTGTTCCGGGAGGGCGTGAATGGCGACATCTGATCGAGACGCCCTACCGGGAGGCGGGGATCCGTGGCACTGGAAAGGGATCCCGGTACTTCTACGGCCGGACGATTCGCCAGATGGCCGCCGATCCGGCAGGGGCGGCGAGCCTTCTCTTCCAGAAGGCGGCACGGCTCCTTGCCGGGACCGAGATCGACGGCGACGATGACCTCTATGTCGCGGCCGGTCGGTCGCGACTCCTCCAGC
>JBIOUT010000119.1:0-7992 GCA_044867365.1 Candidatus Eiseniibacteriota bacterium
GCCGGGCGATATTGCAAGCCCGCTTCGCCTTGTGCTCAGGCGACAAAAGAACACGCGCGTCCTCCTCGCCGAGGCGACCGCCATCGACCCGAAACGCCGCCTGGTGCTCTTGAGCGACGGCGAGATCCCTTACGACACGCTCATTCTTGCCGCCGGCTCGCGTCACCATTACTTCGGAAAACCGGAATGGGAGCCGATAGCGCCCGGTCTCAAGACCATCGAGGATGCGACCGAGATGCGCCGGCGCATTCTTCTGGCTTTCGAGGCCGCCGAGCGCGAGCCCGACCCCGAGCGGCGGCGCGCCTGGCTCACGTTCGACATCGTGGGCGGCGGGCCGACCGGGGTGGAGCTTGCTGGAGCGCTCGGTGAGATTGCCCATCACACCCTGAGGCACGATTTCCGGACCATCGATCCTTCCGAGGCGCGGATCATTCTCGTCGAAGGAGAAGAGCGGGTATTGCCTCCATACCCGCCCGTTCTCTCGGCGCGTGCGAAAGCTTCCCTCGAACGCCTTGGGGTCGATGTGCGCATCCATTGCGTCGTCTCGGCGCTCGACGATGAGGGAGTCGATGTCCGCTCGGAGGAGAAGACCGAGCGCATCGCCGCTCGCACCACCCTCTGGGCAGCGGGGAATCTGGCCTCGCCGCTCGGCCGAATCCTCGCCGAGCGAACTGAAGCGCCGGTCGATCGCGCCGGCCGCATTCGAGTCGAGCCCGACCTGAGCGTTCCCGGATATCCCGAGATCCTGGTCATCGGCGACATGGCCAGCGTGACCGATGGAAGCGGAGCTCAGCTACCGGGAGTCGCTCAGGTGGCGATGCAAGAGGGACGCTATGCGGCGGAGCTCGTGATGCGTCGGGTGCGGGGCCAGCCGCCGCCACCGCCATTTCGTTACCGAGATCCGGGCAACATGGCGACCATCGGGCGTGGGGCGGCCGTCGCCGATTTCGGCTGGTTGCGGTTGAGCGGTTTCGTCGCCTGGCTCGTCTGGCTATTCATTCACTTGATCAATCTCATCGAGTTCGACAACCGGATGGCGGTGCTCGTGCAATGGGCGTGGAATTATCTGACCTGGAATCGCGGCGCCCGTCTGATCACCGGCGAGAGTCCCTTTCCGCTGCGGAATGGGCAGAAGCAAAGGCCGGTGTAACTTCAACCGGCCGAGGTTCCGTCGGCGAGACCGAAGGCTATTGCTTTCTCAGAACGCGAGACCGGCCGACGCGGGGAAGGCCACCATCGATCCGATGGACGGTCTGAGGCTGATTTCGAGATGAGGGAAGAAAAGATCACCGCCATCGTATTCGTCGGGTCCCGAAAGATAGAGCACCACGGTGAAGTCGCCATCGAGGACGGGCACAATGCCTTGGTAGCTGCGCGGGCGCTTCACAACGGAGGTCATAGAGATCTCGCACATCTCGGCAATCTTCCGGGGGTAGGACGCCTTCGACGACCAGAGGCATAAGGGCACTTTTCAGGCTAATGGAACCGACCTTGCCATTGCGCCAAGCTAGCGAGGGCATTCGCGACGCACAACGAAGGGCCGTCCTTGGCCTTGTCAGCTCAGGACAGCACTCCTCACCAGATCCGTCGCGGTCGAATCCCGGACCGCCGCCGCTAGACGCTGAAGCGGACGCTCATCACGTCGCCGTCGGCGACCACGTACTCCTTGCCTTCGATCCGCAGGGTTCCACGTTTCCTGCAGGCATCGAGCGAGCCTGCCTCCACCAGATCGTCGAAGGTCACCACCTCGGCGCGGATGAACCCGCGCTCGAGGTCGGAATGAATCTCACCGGCGGCGGGCTGCGCCCGGGTCCCGGCCGGAATCGTCCATGCCCGCACCTCGTCGTCACCGACGGTGAAGAACGAGATGAGACCGAGCAACCGATACGAGGCGCGCACCAGGCGCTCGAGCGCCGGCGCTTCGAGGCCGAGATCGGCGAGGAAGGCCACGCGCTCTTCTTCGGGAAGAGCGGCGATCTCCTGCTCGATCTTGGACGCCAGGACGAGCGGCGGATCCCCGCCGCCCGATTCCTTCACCCAGAGCTGGGCAATGGCCTCGGCTTCCCCGAGCAGGTCCTCGCTCGCATTGATCACCCGGAGAATCGGCTTCAAGGTGAGCAGCTGAAACCCGCCCAGGCGAATCTTCTCTTCCGGGGTCAGCTCCAGCCGCAGAAGCGGCTTCCCCTCGCCGAGAGCGGCCTCGCAGCGGGCGAGGAGTTGATCCTCGCGCTCGTCCTCCGGCCGTTTGCCCTTCTTCATCTGGCGTCCGAGCCGCTCGCGGCGATTCTCGACGAGCTGGAGGTCGCCGACCAGCATCTCGGTCTCCATCGCCTCGGCGTCGCTTCTCCAGGCCCGAACTCGATCGCCGAGATCCGCCGGCTGGTCGGGGGCGAAGCCGCCGATCACCTCGAGAAGCGCGCGGGCGTTCTTGATCTGGGCGACGATCGAGCCCGGAACGCCGTGCCCGCGCTCCTTCCGCAAATCGAGACCCGGGACATCGAGGTACTCGATGGTGGCCGGGACTCGCCGCCCGCGTGGATACATGGTTGAGAGCCGGTCGAGACGGCGGTCGGGAACGCGGACGACGCAATGCACCACCGGCCCGCCTCCCGCTTCCGGTGTCGAGGCGCCGGCGTAGGCGGCAAGGGTGTGGAACAGCGTGGTCTTTCCGGTCCACGGGAGTCCGATGATCGCGATTTGCATGGATGGATCGGCGGCGTCAACTGCTTGAACGACGGGCAGGCGAGCCGCCTGCCTTGACACTGCGCGGGCGCGATCCTACCATCGGTCGCAACTGCTAGGTTCGCCGCAAGCGAACCAGGAGCGCTGACGCCTATGCGCGACGTCACTCTCACCGGCGACGAGTTCATCCTCGTCATCGTCCTGGTCAAGCTGGGAGTGATGGCGAGCCTGGCGAGCTTTCTCGTCCGCTCGCGCCGCTTCACCAACGCTCTTTTCACCTCTCATCGCACCGTCGGCACCCAGGCGGTCATCGCCGTCTGGCTCGGGTTGCCGTTCATGGTCGGCGTCTTTCTGCGGGTGCTTCTCGGTTACGAAGCGCTCGACCTGAGCCTGGGCGGCCCGTACGTCGCCGGACTCCTGGGAGGCCTGCATCCCGGCCTCATCGTCGGAGCCCTGGTCGGGGCGCCGGCGATGATCAAAGGCGAGTTTCTCGCCCTTCCGGCCGGCCTCCTCGTCGGACTCGTCGGCGGCCTCCTCGGGCGCGGGCGGCTACTCGGCGAGTCGATCTGGTCGCTCTCTCCGATCCCTCCCTACGATCTTTATCAGGTCGCACGAAAGGGACTGATCGCGCGAGTCGTCGATCCGCGCGCCATCATCATCGTCTCGGTCATCGCTCTCGATCTGGCCGGACGTCTGATCAGCCAGTTGCAGCCACGATGGCTCCACAGTCTCGCTCCCGTGCATCCGGGGGTGCAGATCGCAGTCTGGGCGGGGACGCTTTCCTCGGTGGGGATCGCGATCAAGGTGTTCAACTCGGTGAGAATCGCGTCCAAGCTCGAGCATCAGGAGCGGCTCCTGGCGCTCGCCCGCTACGAGGCGCTCCGTAGCCAGATCAATCCCCATTTCCTCTTCAATACCCTCAACTCGATCAGCTCCTCGATCCGCACCAACTCGGAGCGCGCCCGGGCGATGATCGTCAAGCTGTCGGCGATCCTGCGCCGGGCTCTCGAGCCGTACGAGGACTTCGTGCCGCTCCGCGACGAGCTCGAGTTCATCGACGCCTATCTGGACATCGAGATGGTGCGTTTCGGCCCGCGCAAGCTGCAAGTGGTCAAGGAGATCGATCCCGAGCTCCTGGCCGTGCCGGTGCCCTCGATGCTTCTCCAGCCCCTGGTCGAGAACGCGATCAAGCACGGCATCGCCGCATCTCTACAGGGCGGAACCGTGTTCATCCGCGCCGAGCGCCAGAATGGGATGATGCTTCTCACCATCGCCGACGACGGCGCCGGCATGGGCAAAGACCGCCTGTCCGATGTCCTTACCCGCGGCATCGGAGTCCGAAACGTGAACGAGCGCTTGCAAGTCATGTATGGTCCCGGACACGGGCTCGATCTGCGCAGCCAGGAGGGGAAGGGCACCGAGGTGCGGATGCTCATTCCGACCGGGGTGCGATCGGGCGACAAGGCGACCGCTGAGCGACCGGACGAAGATCAGGTTCGGACTCCGGCGGTCCTCTAGAGGGAAACTCGATGCGCGCACGCTCAGCGGGGGCACCGGCCGGCGACATTGCGCCCCCATCCGATCCACGCCCCGAGTCGGTCCCCGACCCGGAGGTGGGCGAAACCTCCGACCCGAGCGAAGCTGGCGAACCGAGCGAGACCACCGGCCGGGCGGCCGACGGGGCGCGGCTCCGGGTCGTGGTGGTCGATGACGAGCCGCCGGCCCGCGAGGAGCTCGTCCACCTCCTGGCCGGTTTCCCGGATGTCGCCCTGGTCGGCGAGGAAGCGAACGGGGTCGATGGGCTCGCGCTCATCGAGCGCGAACGCCCGCAGCTCGCCTTTCTCGACGTGAGGATGCCCGGGCTCGACGGGTTTCAGGTGGTCCGCCACCTGCGCCGCCGTCAAATCCCGGTGCAGATCATCTTCGTCACCGCCTATGACGAATATGCGCTTCGCGCCTTCGATGTGAGCGCCACCGATTACCTGCTCAAGCCGGTGGAGAAGAAGCGTCTCGGGGCGGCGATCGAGAAGGCCAGGGGACGCCTCGGCGGCGACGCCTCCGCCCCCAACCTCGAGACTCTGCTCGGCGCTCTCGGCCGAAGAGGCGAGCACTTGAAGCGCATTCCGGTGCGGAGGGGGGAGAGGCTGGGACTCATCGACGCCGAGGCCCTCGCCTATGCCTACATCGCCGACGGCACCGTCTATGCCGTCACCGCCGCGGCCTCCGAGGTCACCGGTTACCGCACCCTCGAGGAGCTCGAGGCCGATCTCGATCCCGAGATCTTCCTCCGCGTCCACCGGAGCTACATCGCCAACATCAACAAGGTGACCGAGATCATCCCCTGGTTCTCGGGCACCTACCGCCTCAAGATGGCCGACCGCGCCGGCACCGAGATCCCGTTGTCGCGAGCGCAGGCCAAGCGCCTGCGGCGATTGCTCAAGTGGTGACGGTCTAGCCCAGGTGACGGGCTGGGCAGATGACGGGCTGGCGCCCTACTGGTTGGGCTCGGGAAGCCGCATCCGGTAGGGGATGATCGGAAAGATCTCGCCGCTCGTATCCAGCCCCTGCCCGACCGGTTGCTGGGCGCTGATGCCGTCGGGCTCGAGCGAGATGAGAATGCGCTCGAAGTCGATGGGCTCGGGGGCCCGGTCACCGTCGAGGTCTCCAGGCGTGATCGCCCCGAGCACCGTAGCGTCGCCGATCGCATTGGGGGCGAAGCGGGCGATGCTCTGGTAGCGCGGCGGGCTCGTGTCATCGTCGACGAACCAGGCTTGATAGATGAGCCCCACGTCGAACGGCGGCGATGTGCGGGAGAGGACCGGTAAGGACGAGAAGGTGAGCTTGTACTCGCCGGTCGAGGCGCTGAGCTGCGCCTCGCCGCGGAGCTCGGAGAAATCCCCCTGCGAGGTCAATCCCACATTGACCGGGACGATGAGGTCCACCGATCCCGGCGTGCCGGGAAGGGTGTCGGGGGCAACGAGTGGATGGATGTATCCCGGACCGGCTGCGTCGTCGGGATCGGTCTCGATGGCGAGAAAGAAGCTCATTCCGGCGTTCAGGCTCTCCCCGGGAGGGAGCGGCTGGCCGGGGGAGACTTCCACTCCCGCCGAAGTCAGCTGGAAGGTGCCGTCGCTATCGTAGGTGAATCGCGCCGGACCGATCCGATGGATCGAGTCGATACCGTCGGTCGCCTGGATGCGGAAGACGCCGGTCGTGACGAACACCCGGTTGGTGTCGGCATCGAGAAAGCTCAACCAACCGGCGTAGGCGAAACCCGGGGTCGGGCCGGGTGCGGCAAGCACTGGTAGATCGTCGAGCTCGACCGAGATGCGGGTGAGACCCGACTCGAGAGTGACGCGGCCGCTAGGAATCGGGCCCGAGACCTGGAACGTCGCCTGTCGCAGGTTGGTCGGGAACCGGCCTGGAGCCTGCGCGTCGCAGGCGCACCAGACGAGGAACAGAATGCCGGACACCGCGAGCATGGCGGCGACCAGAGTCGATTGGCGCGAAGATTTCGAAGACATGGGCTACGGGATCGCAGGGGAGAGGTCAACCCGGAAAGGAAAGATGCGAGCGCAAGATAAGGTACGGAAGAGCGCCGTGCCTGTCAAGCTGGGCCCGGGGCGGCTCGCGGTTGATTCGGCGGCTTGTGGGCGGCTAGACTTCGCTCCACAACGCTCTTGAGAAACCACCGATGAATCTCACCGGCAAACGCCTGGTGGCCGTATTCGCCCATCCCGACGACGAATCCTTGGGCCCCGGCGGCACCATCGCTCGCTATGCCGCCGAGGGAGTCGAGATCACGCTCATCTGCGCGACTCGCGGTGAATCCGGCACCCTGGGTCACTCGTCGAGCTATGGACCGGCGCTCCTCAGTCGCATCCGGCAGGCCGAGCTCGAGGCGGCGATCGAGGTGCTTCGCATCCACGACGTGCGAATCCTCGGCTATCCCGATCGCAACGTACCGTCGGTGAGGGTCGAGCGTGGGATCGCCGATGTGCTCACCGTTTTGCGTCAGGTCGAGCCCGATGTCGTCATCGCCTTCCATCCCTCCGGGATCTCGGGTCACCCCGATCACAAGGCGATGACCTCTTTCGCAACCGGCGCCATCGAGCAGCTCGCCGCCGAGGCCGATGGCCGTGCATCCGATTGGAGGAGGCGCCTCCGCCTCCACTATTACCTGCTTCCCGCCTCGGTGGCGCGCCAGATCACCTGGCGCGAGCTGCCGCTCGTTCCGGACGAGGAGGTGACGATCGAGATCGACATCAGCCCCTATGCAGCCGTCAAGCGGCGGGCCATTCACTGTCACAAGACGCAGCTCGCCTTCTACAACCGGATCGAATCCATGCCGGGGGGTGGGGGCCGGTTCTCGATCGAGCACTTCTCGACCTTCGGCGCGCCGCTCGGCGGGCGGCGCGCCAACGACCTCTTCGGCTGATGACCAAGTCGATCGGATCCGGCAAGGCCGCGGCGGTGCGGCTTCGCATCGGGATCTCGAGCTGTCTTCTCGGCGAGAAGGTCCGTTACGACGGCGGCCACAAGAAGGCTGCGTCACTCATCCGCGCCCTGGCTCGCTACGTCGAATGGGTGCCGGTCTGTCCCGAGCAGGAGCTGGGTCTCGGAGTGCCGCGCCCGGCGATGCGTCTTGAGGGAAGCGCGGCGGCGCCGCGCCTCATCACCATCGAAAGTCGAGTCGATCACACCCAGGGGATGGCGCGTTTCGCGCGCCGGCGGGTCGGGGAGCTCGCCGCCCTCGCCCTCGACGGCTACATCTTCAAGAGCAACTCTCCGAGCTGCGGCACCACGAAAGTGCCGGTCGTGACGCGAGGGAGAGCGGTCCGGCGCGGGGTCGGGATCTTCGCCCGCCAGCTCATGAGCCGCTTACCCGGAGTGCCGGTCGGGGAGGAGAGCGAGCTTGCCGATCCCGCGTCCCGCGCCCGTTTCCTCGAGAAGGCCCGCGCCTGCCGGCGCCGGCGAGAGCTCGCCGGGCGCTAATCCCCTCCGCTGGCCCGCAGGATCAACGCCTTCATGCCCAGAAGCTGCGGATCCTTGGACCATCGCTCCAGACCCGCCTGGGTCAATTGCGCCGCTTCGCCGAATCGGCGGCGAAGCAGGTAATGCCAGATCCCCATCCTCAGGATTCGCGGATCACGCACGAGCTCGGCGCGCTTGACCGGATCGTCGAGAGCGGCCTGCGCCGGCTGGAGAACTCCGAGCATGGCGTCGGCGAGATAGAGGTTGTTGAGCTCCTGGGTCATCGAGAGCAGGCGATCGACAAAGTCGGGATCGCGTATACCCTCCTTCAGTTGC